>NZ_JBHMIM010000233.1:0-200 GCF_048060115.1 Micromonospora sp. LOL_023 | reverse complement strand
ATGGCGTCGAACCTGACCGCCCAGGTCCGCAACATCGCCCAGGTCTCCACCGCCGTCGCCAAGGGCGACCTCTCCCAGAAGATCACCGTCGACGCACAGGGCGAGATCCTGGAGCTCAAGGACACGGTGAACACGATGGTGGACCAGCTGTCGTCGTTCGCCGACGAAGTCACCCGAGTCGCCCGCGAAGTCGGCACCGA
>NZ_JBHMIM010000232.1:0-201 GCF_048060115.1 Micromonospora sp. LOL_023 | reverse complement strand
GGCCGCCCGGTCATCGTCTCCGCCAGCGACGACGAGACGGTGCGGGTGTGGGACGCCGCCACCGGCACCCCCATCGGCGAACCCTCCACCCACCGCACCGGTTGGGTGCTTTCGGTGGCGGTGGGGCAGCTCGACGGCCGCCCGGTCATCGTCTCCGGCAGAGCCGACGGGGCTGTGCGGGTGTGGGACGCCGTCACCGGC
>NZ_JBHMIM010000231.1:0-217 GCF_048060115.1 Micromonospora sp. LOL_023 | reverse complement strand
CCCAGGACCCCACCGGCCTCACCCACATCGGCGCCCGCCACTACGACCCCACCCAAGGCCGGTTCATCTCCCCTGACCCACTCGTCAACCCCGACAACCCACAAACCCTCAACGCCTATGCCTACGCCAACAACAACCCCACCACCCACGGCCCCGGCGTTGTTCCTCTATGTCTGATTTGATCACCGTTTGTTAGATGCCGTAGACGGCGAAGGTG
>NZ_JBHMIM010000230.1:0-217 GCF_048060115.1 Micromonospora sp. LOL_023 | reverse complement strand
GCCTTCGCCGTCTACCGCATCTAACAAACCGTGATCAAATCAGGCATAGAGGAACAACGCCGGGGCCGTGTCCGCACCCAGGTCAGCCCCCTCTCGGTCTGGATGGTGTGAGACACCCCGTGTGAGTGGGGTGCTGACCTGAGGACGGGGATCGGAGATCCTTGTGTACGTGTCCACTTCATCTGGCAAGCAGCCGGCCACCGGCAGCGGGGCCGAC
>NZ_JBHMIM010000229.1:0-228 GCF_048060115.1 Micromonospora sp. LOL_023 | reverse complement strand
GCCAAGCACAAGAACCACGGCGGCAACATCCAGGTCCTGACCGCCCCGGACGGCTGGCCGCTGTGGACCTCGCCGGTACGCCCCGGCCGGGAACACGACACCAGCTGCCTGCGCGCCCACCCCGGCCTGCTGACCACCCTCACCGAGATCCGCGAGAACATGCGGACCCTGGCCGACCTCGGCTACGAGGGCGAAGCCGACACCATCGCCGTCGCGTTCAAGAAGCCC
>NZ_JBHMIM010000228.1:0-230 GCF_048060115.1 Micromonospora sp. LOL_023 | reverse complement strand
GGAGAAGGCCCGCTACGGCGAACCGATGCTCAAGAAGGTCCGGCAGTTGATCGAGTCGGTCAACGACACCCTCAAAGGCCAACTCGACCTGGAACAACACGGCGGACGGACCTTCACCGGTGTCGCCGTACGCGTCGCCCAACGCCTCCTCGCCATGGCCGCCGCGATCTGGCACAACAACAAGACCGGCGCACCCGTCACCCGGTCCCTGATCGCCTACGACCACTGAC
>NZ_JBHMIM010000227.1:0-231 GCF_048060115.1 Micromonospora sp. LOL_023 | reverse complement strand
GCGAGCGGGAGGTCCTCGCCGCGATGCTGTAGGTCGAGGCCGGTGTCGTCGCCGAACACGACGGCATCCTGTTGATCAGCGACAAGGGCTTCGCGTCCAGACCACTCGAGCGGGAACTCGCCGACCAGGGCATCACCCTGCTACGCCCGTCACGCAAGCGGGAGAAGGCCCGCTACGGCGAACCGATGCTCAAGAAGGTCCGGCAGTTGATCGAGTCGGTCAACGACACCC
>NZ_JBHMIM010000226.1:0-240 GCF_048060115.1 Micromonospora sp. LOL_023 | reverse complement strand
CATCTTCGGAACCTCCGGACGGGAGATGATGGCCGCGCTGATCGCCGGGCAGCGCGACCCGAAGATCCTGGTGCAATCGGTGCACTACGGCACCGCCGAGCAGGTTCGTGAGCACCGCCAACGCGCCCACGCCGCTCACCCAGACCGGTTCACCCGCCGGCCACGCGCACCGAAGCTGCCCGAGCAGGCCTGGATCAACCCGCCAACCCAGCAGGAACAAACCGTCTCAACTTGACTTGA
>NZ_JBHMIM010000225.1:0-249 GCF_048060115.1 Micromonospora sp. LOL_023 | reverse complement strand
TTCCCACACATCTTGACCGTTCCGGACACCGCGCCCGGTGATCAGAGCCTTACCCGGAAAGGCTCAGTGACCGATCGGCGACGACGGCGAACCGACCAGGAACTGATAACGGGATGTCGGGCTGGGCGTGCCGGCGGTGTCACGGCTGAAGACATGCAGCACGTTGTACCCGTGCCGCGGCGGGGTGAGCGTGACCGTCCGTGAGGCCCCAGGTGCCACCGTCACCTGGTTACCGGGTGGGTTGCTCCA
>NZ_JBHMIM010000224.1:0-260 GCF_048060115.1 Micromonospora sp. LOL_023 | reverse complement strand
GGCGATCTTGCGCTTATCGAGAAGATTTGTCGGGATTGTCCGTCGATAAGTGCAAGATCGCCGCGATCTTGGGCGGTCGAACCCGCGCTGTGACCGGCCGCTCGCGCCAGACGCTGCCGGGAATCGTCGGCGGGGTGACGCGGTTGTACATGGTCGCGCCGCTCAGAAGTGGCCCCGCACCACCCGGAACCGTTACCGCACACCCCGCGCCATGCGGTGTGTGTACCCCCCGGAACGGAAGGTGGACCCCCCTATGACCA
>NZ_JBHMIM010000223.1:0-264 GCF_048060115.1 Micromonospora sp. LOL_023 | reverse complement strand
CAACCGAACCACCTGAGCCGAGTACCGGCACTACACCCAGTCGCGGACCGTTACTCGCAAAGGCTCACTGGCCGATGGACACCATCGACAACAGGGGCTTGCAGAATATCGACGGCACCGCCGGTGACCTTACGGCTGCCGGCGATGTCACCTGGCCTGCCGATACCAGGCTGATTGGCGAGAGCGTCCCGTCCTTTGACAGCGTTTCCGAGTCGCCCACCAACATCTATGGCAGCGCGACCGCGACGGTACCCGACCTGGACA
>NZ_JBHMIM010000222.1:0-278 GCF_048060115.1 Micromonospora sp. LOL_023 | reverse complement strand
CGCCCGCCGCCGCTCGGACCCGAACCCGACGACGCGGACCGAGCCGGCCGGGACTCCGTTGACCCCGGTCACACCGTCACCCCTGCCTGGAACTGCTCTGACTGCCAGTCCCGCAACGCCTGCTTGACCCGTACGTTCTCGTCCTGGGTGGAGCGCAGTTCGGCGCGCAGTGCGGTCAACTCGTCGGCGACCAGGTGCAGAAACGCCCGTACCTCGGTGGGGTCGCAGCCGCGCCGGACGCGGTCGCCGAACTGACGGTCGCGGACCAGGCCGGGGCT
>NZ_JBHMIM010000221.1:0-281 GCF_048060115.1 Micromonospora sp. LOL_023 | reverse complement strand
CCGAACGACGACACCCCCGCCCGACGCGGTTCGTCGGTCGCCGGCCACGGCCGAGACCGGGTCAACACCCGCACCCCACCCGCCGACCAGTCAACATGCGACGACGGCTCCGACACATGCAACGACCGCGGCAACACCCCCGCCCGCAACGCCATCACCATCTTGATCACACCACCCACACCCGCCGCCGCCTGCGCATGACCGATGTTCGACTTCAACGACCCCAACCACAACGGACGATCCGCGTCCCGCCCCTGCCCGTACGTCGCCAACAACGCCTG
>NZ_JBHMIM010000220.1:0-283 GCF_048060115.1 Micromonospora sp. LOL_023 | reverse complement strand
TTCGAGAACCTTCAAATCGCGGCGTGAAAGAACCGGCCGAACCACTGTCCGGAAAACGCGAGGCCCCTCACCCTTGCCGGCCGCCACGTGGCCGAACAGTACCGGCGCGACCTAACCGACCCGGTGAAGCGGGCGGCAACAGCGCGGGCCGGGCTGTTGCGCTGGCTGTACGGGCAGCAGGCTGCGGGCGCGCACTACCCCGTTACGGCCAATGAGCCTTTGCGAGTAACGGTCCGCGACTGGGTGTAGTGCCGGTACTCGGCTCAGGTGGTTCGGTTGTGCT
>NZ_JBHMIM010000219.1:0-294 GCF_048060115.1 Micromonospora sp. LOL_023 | reverse complement strand
CGTCCGCGTTGCACCACCCCTGCCGACCCGTCCTACCTGGTCACACCCCTTATGGCGGCTGCCGTACTAGTTGGCCGGGGCAGCCCGGACTCCCATACCAACGCACCTGCGTACATGCAGGAGGCATGGTCGCTAGGACGAGAGATCGCAGGCGGCGCATCCCAATCTGATCAGTTTCAATGGGCTGACAAGGAGGTGAACGATCTTCGTGGCCGCTACTGTCAGCCCACGGCCCCGGCGTTGTTCCTCTATGCCTGATTTGATCACGGTTTGTTAGATGCGGTAGACGGCGAA
>NZ_JBHMIM010000218.1:0-308 GCF_048060115.1 Micromonospora sp. LOL_023 | reverse complement strand
GGGAGGGCGGCGCGGAGCCGTTTGTTGTAGCCGGGCCGCTGCGGTAGGTAGGGGAACATGCCGGCCAGGTGGACACGGGCGTAGCGGATCCAGTGGGCTTCCGAGCGTGCGCCGAGCAGGACCTGAGCCACGGCCAGGCAGACCAGTTCGGAGTCGGTCAGCAGTGGTGGCCTGCCACGCCACCGAGGTGTGCGGATGCTGTCGTCGATCTTCACGTACAGTGCGGTCAAGAGGGTATCCAGGTCTTGCGTCACAACATGATCTTGGATGCCCTCTCCTCATGCCCGGACATCGACCCCTGACTTCGG
>NZ_JBHMIM010000217.1:0-313 GCF_048060115.1 Micromonospora sp. LOL_023 | reverse complement strand
CCGCAACTCGCCTCGTGTCCGGTTCTCAACACGGACAGAACCTCTCAAGCCGGAACAACGCCGGGGCCGTGTGGGTGCGGATGGGCCGTATCGCGACTCGATGGATACCGAAGGTCCGCGTGATGCATCCGTTCCCGGCAGTGCGCTTCGCTGCCAGGACCTGAGGCAGGAGCCCCGTGCGGTACTTCCGCATGCGGGGATCTGTGCGGGGGGCCGTCCGTGAGGGCGGTCCCTACCGCGACTAACGCCCTATTCTGTCTAACTATCGGGCATCGATGGGGATACGGTTCGGGAAGAACAGGTCCAACGCGTT
>NZ_JBHMIM010000216.1:0-324 GCF_048060115.1 Micromonospora sp. LOL_023 | reverse complement strand
CTCGGCGGACCGGCACCCTACTGGCAGTCCTGGACGTTCAACGACATCGGCAACCGGCTGACCGAGGTGTCGCACACCAGCGCCGGTGACACCACCAAAACCTACACCTACCCGGCGGCCGGCGCGGCCCGCCCACACGCCCTGACCTCCGTCACCACGTCCGGGCCGACCGGCAGCAGCATCGCCAACTACAGCTACGACGACGCCGGCAACACCATCACCCGACCCGGCACCACCGCCACGGCACAGACCCTGGACTGGGACACCGAAGGACGGCTGGCCCAACTCACCGACGGCAGCCAGCAGCACGAGAACGTCTACACC
>NZ_JBHMIM010000215.1:0-340 GCF_048060115.1 Micromonospora sp. LOL_023 | reverse complement strand
GGGTGTCGTTGACCGACTCGATCAACTGCCGGACCTTCTTGAGCATCGGTTCGCCGTAGCGGGCCTTCTCCTTCTTGCGTGACGGGCGTAGCAGGGTGATGCCCTGGTCTGCGAGGTCCCGCTCGAGTGTTCTGGACGCGAAGCCCTTGTCGCTGATCAGCAGGATGCCGTCGTGTTCGGCGACGACACCGGCCTCGACCTCCAGCATCGCGGCGAGGACCTCCCGCTCGCCGATCTTCGGGTTCGCCAGGGCCCACAGGATTGGCATCCCGGTCGGGGTGCAGACCAGGTACAGGCGCAGTCCCCAGAAGAACCGGGAGTGGGAGGCGCAGTAGCCGTA
>NZ_JBHMIM010000214.1:0-341 GCF_048060115.1 Micromonospora sp. LOL_023 | reverse complement strand
CGCCGCGACACCAACACGGCCACGAAACCCCAGCCCAACACCATGATCAACTTACGTTAAGTGGCATTGGCCCGGGATGAAGCTGTTTCCTCCACAACTGGCTCGAAGTTTGGGTATTTTCGCTGGTATGACTGCGGCCAAGACGGTCAAGGAGTTGGTGGTAGCGGCGTAGGTGAAGCCTCCGGGGTCACCGTTTCGTACGGCTTGAATGCCGTCCCACCAGGTTGATCCGAGGCCCCGAACTGTGTGGTAGATGCCTCGGTAGGACATCACGGCCCCGGCGTTGTTCCTCTATGCCTGATTTGATCACGGTTTGTTAGATGCGGTAGACGGCGAAGGCG
>NZ_JBHMIM010000213.1:0-343 GCF_048060115.1 Micromonospora sp. LOL_023 | reverse complement strand
TTGGTGACGATCTCGACGTCGACGCCGAGTGCGGCGCCGTGTTCGACGACGCGGTTCTTGAAGCCGGCGTCGGCCCAGGTCTTGGTCAGGGTGGGGTAGGTGGTGGTGGCCTGGTCGAGCAGGTCTGCGCCGATGGCGTTGTCGCTGGCGCTGGCGGCGGTGACGATGACGGCGAGGAGCAGTCCGAGGGTGTCGGTGATGATGCCGCGTTTGCGGCCTACGATCTTCTTGGCGTTATGCCGATCCCGGCATAACGGCAAGAAGATCAACGGCTGGGGTTGACCCGGTTTGACGGACAGGGTCGGTAAGTTGATCTCACGCTACCTTGCTGGCTGGCCTGCGG
>NZ_JBHMIM010000212.1:0-352 GCF_048060115.1 Micromonospora sp. LOL_023 | reverse complement strand
CGGCGACGCTGCGCGACCCGGACTTCCCCGACGAACCCGGCCGGCAGCCGTCGTCCGGGCTGATGCTGCCGGTCCAGTGGCAGCCCGGCATCCCGGAGCGGGACCGCCGCAACTGGGAGGCCGTCGCACTCGCCGACCGGCGCAGCACGCCCTGGCTGGTGCTGCTCGGCCGCGCCACCGAACCGCTGGCACCCGACCCCGCCCGGCTGCTCGGCCAGCTGTGCGACCTCGGCGATCAGCTGCACCTCGACCTGGTGATAGAAGCCCGACCGGCGTCCACCCGCAGCGGGATCAGCTGGGACATCCGGTTCGAACTCGCCGGCGGGAAAGTCCCCGACTACGCGCACCGCTG
>NZ_JBHMIM010000211.1:0-358 GCF_048060115.1 Micromonospora sp. LOL_023 | reverse complement strand
CCGCACCCGTCCTACGTCACCCTCCAATCAGGCCAGTTATACCGTAAACGCTCAGGCCACAAACGCCATCAAACGACTACGCAAAGCCCCTGATCCGTAACGCCGCCCGGAATCGCGAACTCAAGAAGGACGCCATTTTTCATTCGGACCGTGGCAGCAACTACATGTCGGATGACTACGGCAGCACGCTTCGGGATCTGAGGTTGCGGCGATCCGCTGGTCGGACCGGAATTTGCTTCGATAATGCCATGGCCGAATCGTTCTTCGGTGCACTGAAGAACGAACGTGTGTCGCGTGTGAAGTATCCCACGCGTGAGGCGGCACGCCGGGACGTTACTGCCTACATCGAATTCTGGTA
>NZ_JBHMIM010000210.1:0-363 GCF_048060115.1 Micromonospora sp. LOL_023 | reverse complement strand
TGAGGTGCCCCGAGGATTCCGGACAGGGAGCCAATAAGGTTACCCTGTTAGGAAAGTCGAGGGAAGAAGCGCGATGGCACGCATAAGCTCATACACCCCAGAGTTCCGTGAAGAAGCAGTGCAACTCGTTCTACAGTCGAACAAGCCAGTGTCGCAGGTTGCCCGGGAGATCGACGTTCACCCGGAGACGCTGCGTTCCTGGGTCCGCCAGTACCGGCGAGAAAACAGCGGCGCCCAGGACAGCCCACAGATCGGCGTCGACGAGCGCGCTCGACTGAAGGAACTCGAACGTCGCAACCGGGAACTCGAAATGGAGAACAGCTTCCTGAAAAAAGCCGCGGCGTACTTCGCGAAGGACCCTCG
>NZ_JBHMIM010000209.1:0-369 GCF_048060115.1 Micromonospora sp. LOL_023 | reverse complement strand
CCGTTACCGCACACCCCGCGCCATGCGGTGTGTGTACCCCCCGGAACGGAAGGTGGACCCCCCTATGACCACGATCATCAGCCGTACCGTGCGTACCAGCCTGCGGAACACCGCCCTCGGCATCGCCGGGTTGACCCTGGCCGGCGGCGCGATCGCCGCACCGGCGCTGGCCGCCGACCACGCCCCGACCGGCATCCAGGCCACCGCCACCGCCGCGGCCGCGAGCGGCGCCGTCGACGCCGGCAAGCTGACCCCCGACGGGGTGCAGGGTGAGCAGTCCCGCATCGACCTGAGCACCGAGCAGACCGACAACGTCAAGGGCATCATCGCCGCCACGAAGAAGGCCGGCATGGACGAGCGGGCCGCCGT
>NZ_JBHMIM010000208.1:0-371 GCF_048060115.1 Micromonospora sp. LOL_023 | reverse complement strand
CGCAACTCGCCTCGTGTCCGGTTCTCAACACGGACAGAACCTCTCAAGCCGGAACAACGCCGGGGCCGTGCATGTGGTCCGGCTGAACATAACTGTGCTCGGCAACTGACGGATCGCGGGATCGAACACGGATGACAATCTTTAACGAAGGCGGTCTGCGCGCCGAGATCAAGTGCCTGGCCGATGAGGTCTCAACCTTGCCGTCACGTGGAAAGGCTACCGTCTTTGCGGTTTGTGGGAGGGGGCTGGCGCCCCTATTGGATCTCGTTGAAACACGTACATATGGCCAGTGGGTTTTCCCTCACGGCCCCGGCGTTGTTCCGGCTTGAGAGGTTCTGTCCGTGTTGAGAACCGGACACGAGGCGAGTTGC
>NZ_JBHMIM010000207.1:0-379 GCF_048060115.1 Micromonospora sp. LOL_023 | reverse complement strand
TGGAGCAACCCACCCGGTAACCAGGTGACGGTGGCACCTGGGGCCTCACGGACGGTCACGCTCACCCCGCCCCGGCACGGGTACAACGTGCTGCATGTCTTCAGCCGTGACACCGCAGGCACGCCCAGCCCGACATCCCGTTATCAATTCCTGGTCGGTTCGCCGTCGTCGCCAATAGGTCACTGGCCGATGGACACCATCGACAACAGGGGCTTGCAGAATATCGACGGCACCGCCGGTGACCTCACGGCTGCCGGCGATGTCACCTGGCCTGCCGATACCAGGCTGATTGGCGAGAGCGTCCCGTACTTTGACAGCGTTTCCGAGTCGCCCACCAACATCTATGGCAGCGCGACCGCGACGGTACCCGACCTGGACA
>NZ_JBHMIM010000206.1:0-395 GCF_048060115.1 Micromonospora sp. LOL_023 | reverse complement strand
GCCTCCACCACGTCCACGTCCGCCGTCGACAACCCGGCCGCCGTCAACGCCTGCCGGATCACCCGCTGCTGGGCCGGACCGTTCGGCGCGGACATGCCGCTGCTGGCACCGTCCGAACCGGTCGCGCTGCCGCGCACCAACGCGAGGATCCGTCGACCGTTGCGCTGGGCCTCGCAGAGCCGTTCGACGACGAGGACGCCGACGCCCTCGGCCCAGCCGGTGCCGTCGGCGTCGTCGGAGAACGGTTTACACCGCCCGTCCGGCGCCAGACCACGTTGCCGGCTGAAGTCGACGAAGACCTCCGGGGTGGACATCACCGTCACGCCGCCGGCCAGAGCCAGCTCGCACTCACCCGTTCGCAACGCGTTGACCGCCAGATGCAACGCCACCAACGA
>NZ_JBHMIM010000205.1:0-400 GCF_048060115.1 Micromonospora sp. LOL_023 | reverse complement strand
CACCCTGCACGCCCTGCGCACCCTGCACGCCCTGCGCACCCTGCACGCCCTGCGCACCCTGCACGCCCTGCACGCCCTGCACGCCCTGCACGCCCTGCACGCCCTGCGCACCCTGCGCACCCTGCGCACCCTGCGCACCTTGGGCACCATCAGCACCCTGCACGCCCTGCACGCCCTGCACGCCCTGCGCACCCTGCACGCCCTGCGCACCCTGCACGCCCTGCACGCCCTGCACGCCCTGCGCACCCTGCGCACCCTGCGCACCATCAGCACCCTGGAAACCCTGCACGCCCTGCGCACCTTGAGCGCCCTGCGCACCTTGAGCACCTTGGGCACCATCAGCACCCTGCGCACCCTGGAAACCCTGCGCACCCTGCACGCCCTGCACGCCCTGCGCACC
>NZ_JBHMIM010000204.1:0-404 GCF_048060115.1 Micromonospora sp. LOL_023 | reverse complement strand
GGACTGGGCCGGCACGTGCACGCCCTCTCCGTCGCCCTGGCCAACGCCGGCCACGAGGTCACCGTCGTCACCCGCCACGCCCCCGGCGCACCCCTCGAGGAGTACGCCGACGGCGTGCGCATCATCCGCGCCGCCGAGGACCCACCCCTGTTCCCCCTGGCCACCCCCAGCCTCCTCGCCTGGACCATGGCCTTCAACCACACCCTCACCCGCGCCGCCCTGCGCGCCACCCAGTCCGCCGAGTACGACGTCATCCACGCCCATGACTGGCTCGTCACCCACACCGCCATCACCCTCAAGGAACACCTCGACATCCCCCTCGTCGCCACCATCCACGCCACCGAGGCCGGCCGCCACCAGGGCTGGCTCCCCGAAGAGATGAACAAGTCCATCCACTCCATCGA
>NZ_JBHMIM010000203.1:0-414 GCF_048060115.1 Micromonospora sp. LOL_023 | reverse complement strand
CCATCGGGAAAGCGAAAGTGGACGGTTCCGTCGCCCGGACCATCGCCCGGATCTGCGGCGTCGATCTGATCGTCGTCGACGACATCGGCATGCTGCCCGCAGGCCAGGACGCCGCCGAGGCGTTCTACCGCGTCATCGACGCCGCCTACGAACGCAGGTCCATCGCCGTGACCAGCAACATCCACCCCAGCGGCTTCGACACGATCATGCCCAAGACCCTCGCCACCGCGACCGTCGACCGGCTCCTGCACCACGCCCACCTGGTCCTGACCAAGGGCGACAGCCACCGCCTCGCCGAGGCCCTCGCCGGGAAAGGAGTCACACCACTGACCTAGACAAGATCCAGATCTCGTGACCGCCCATCCGGAGAAAAGCTGTCCGCCTGCCCGGATGCCCCACGTCCGCCCACCCGGC
>NZ_JBHMIM010000202.1:0-417 GCF_048060115.1 Micromonospora sp. LOL_023 | reverse complement strand
TGGAAACCCTGCGCACCCTGCACGCCCTGCACGCCCTGCGCACCCTGCACGCCCTGCACGCCCTGCGCACCCTGCGCACCCTGCGCACCCTGGGCACCATCAGCACCCTGGAAACCCTGCGCACCCTGCACGCCCTGCACGCCCTGCACGCCCTGCGCACCCTGCGCACCCTGCACGCCCTGCACGCCCTGCACGCCCTGCGCACCCTGCACGCCCTGCACGCCCTGCGCACCCTGCACGCCCTGCACGCCCTGCGCACCCTGGAAGCCCTGCGCGCCCTGCACGCCCTGCGCACCTTGAGCACCCTGGGCACCATCAGCACCCTGCGCACCATCAGCACCCTGCGCACCCTGGAAACCCTGCGCACCCTGGAAACCCTGCGCACCCTGCGCACCCTGGAAACCCTGCGCACCCTGC
>NZ_JBHMIM010000201.1:0-442 GCF_048060115.1 Micromonospora sp. LOL_023 | reverse complement strand
TTCATCATGGAAGGCATGGGCAAGAAACCACGCCGGCCGCGCAGAGCGTTCACGCCGGAGTTCAAGGCGGAGATCGTCGAGGTGTGCCGGCGGGGTGACCGATCGGTGGCGCAGGTCGCGAGGGACTTCGACCTGACCGAGACCGCGGTCCGTGAGTGGGTCAGGCAGGCCGACGTCGACGCCGGCACCCGCAGTGACGGGTTGACCAGCGACGAGCGCGACGAGCTGGCGCGGCTGCGGCGGGAGAACCGCCGGCTCCGCGAGGACGTCGACATCCTCAAACGGGCCACGGCTTTCTTCGTGAGGGAGACCCGGTGAACGTGTACCCGTTCATCGAGGCGGAGAAAGCGCGGCCCGGCGGGAACGTGAAGCGTTCCTGTGAGCTGCTGGAGGTCTCCCGGTCCGCCTACTACCAGCACCGTGCCGGGCCGTCGCGGCGGGA
>NZ_JBHMIM010000200.1:0-452 GCF_048060115.1 Micromonospora sp. LOL_023 | reverse complement strand
GGCGGGGTGAGCGTGACCGTCCGTGAGGCCCCAGGTGCCACCGTCACCTGGTTACCGGGTGGGTTGCTCCAGCCGTAGACGTAGGTCGTCACGTCCGGTGCACCACCGGCGGTGAAGGTGAAGGAGCCGGACTGACCCGGACCGCCGTGCGCGGTAGGCCCGGACGGGTAGTCCGACGATGTGATGCCTGGTGCCGGCGGCGCGCTGGCGTTGACGGTGAAGTGGCACGCGCCGGACCAGTCCGACCCGTCATGGGCGTCGGTGGTGTAGACCCGCCAGACAAAGGTCTTGCCCTCGGCCCCCGCCCCGAGGTTCAGCGTGATCTCACCGAAGTTGTTGGCCGGCCGGGACGGCCCGTTGGTCAGGTTCGCGGTCGGGCTGGTCACGTCCTTCCACTCGAACCTCCCGATCAGGGTGTCGGAACCGTCCGGGTCGACATACCGGGCCCGCAA
>NZ_JBHMIM010000199.1:0-463 GCF_048060115.1 Micromonospora sp. LOL_023 | reverse complement strand
TCGGCGGTGACCTGGTCTCCGTGGCCGACCTGCTCACCGCACTGGCCGAACTCGACATCGAACTCGTCGCCACCCTCAACGCCGACCAACTCGCCGCCGTCACCACCCTGCCCGACAACGTCCGGGCCGTCGACTTCGTCCCCCTCAACGAACTCGCCCCCACCTGCACCGCCATCATCCACCACGGCGGCTTCGGCACCCTCGGCAACGTCCTCGTCCACGGCATCCCCAGCCTCACCGTCCCCGCACCCTGGTGGGACGAGAAGGACCTCGGCACCCACCTGCACAACCGACACGCCGGCATCCACCTCGACCCCCACACCCTCACCCCCGACACCGTCAAGACCGCCCTACACCAACTCCTCACCGACCCCACCTACCAACACCACGCCACCAACGTCCAACACGACATACTCACCACCCCCACCCCCAACGACGTCACCACCCAACTCGAACAACTCGC
>NZ_JBHMIM010000198.1:0-468 GCF_048060115.1 Micromonospora sp. LOL_023 | reverse complement strand
GGCGACGAGTTCGATGTCGAGTTCGGCCAGTGCGGTGAGCAGGTCGGCCACGGAGACCAGGTCACCGCCGAGCAACTCCCGGCCGGACACACCCAGGGACAGGCACACCCGTGGCCGCCGTGGCGGATCGTAGATCCACCGTGGGATCGCACTCGGTCCGTTGAACGGCACGTAGCGCATGGCCAGCCGGTTCACCGAGACCGCCAGCTGCATCCACGTCGGGGTGGGGTCGATCGTGACCTGCCCGGTCATCAGCTCCCTGGCCAGTTCGGGGGTGACCGCAACGTTGACGCCGGCGCGGGCCAGTCGACCGGTGAGCCAGTCGGCCACCGGATCGTCACGCCGGTCGACGGGCTGCTCGTCGAGCAGCGCCCGGTAGTTGTCGTACATCCGGGATATGTAGTCGATGCCGAACAGCATGCGGGCGTGTGCGGCGCCGCAGGCGCGGGCGGCGATCGCCCCGGCGAA
>NZ_JBHMIM010000197.1:0-478 GCF_048060115.1 Micromonospora sp. LOL_023 | reverse complement strand
GGCACCGTTGTGGTGGAAGACCTCAACGTCACCGGCATGCTGCGCAACCGGCGGTTGGCTCGGCACGTCGCCGACGCCGGATTCGCGGAGATCCGCCGCCAGTTGGCGTACAAGACCGGATGGAACGGCGGCCGGCTTGTGGTGGCCGACCGCTGGTACCCGTCGAGCAAGACCTGCTCGGGCTGTGGCACGGTGAAAACCAAGCTGGCCCTGTCCGAGCGTGAATACCGGTGTGAGGCGTGCGGTCTAGTCATCGACCGTGACCGCAACGCCGCTGTGAACCTGGCCGCCCTTGCGGCGGCAACCGCCGGGAGTGGCCCGGTGGCAGCACGTGGAGCCGACCAGAAGACCCGCACACGCGGGCAGGTGGCCGTGAAGCGTGAACCCGGCACCGCTCAAGCGGATCAGACCGGGACCGTCCTACCGCAAGGCAGGACTACCAACCGTGCGCTCACTAAAGCCCACTGAGAGGTAACGG
>NZ_JBHMIM010000196.1:0-482 GCF_048060115.1 Micromonospora sp. LOL_023 | reverse complement strand
GACGACGAACACGCCGTGTCCACCGACACCGCCGGCCCCTCCAGACCCAGGTGGTACGCCACCCGACCGGAGATCACGCTGCCGGCGCTGCCGGTCGGGCCGTAGTCGTGGTACATCACCCCGGCATAGACCCCGGTACGGCTACCCACCAACGACGACGGCTCCACCCCCGCCCGCTGCAACGCCTCCCACGACACCTCAAGAAACAACCGCTGCTGCGGATCCATCTCCCGTGCCTCACGCGGACTCACCCCGAAGAACCCGGCATCGAACCCCGCCGCATCATCCAGAAACCCACCACGACGCACGTACGACCGCCCCACCCGACCCGGCCGCGGATCAAACAACGCCTCCGTGTCCCACCCCCGATCCACCGGAAACTCACCAGTCGCATCCCCCTCACCCACCACCAGATCCCACAACCCCTCCGGCGAGACCACCCCACCGGGAAACCGGCACGCCATCCCCACGATCGCGATCGG
>NZ_JBHMIM010000195.1:0-495 GCF_048060115.1 Micromonospora sp. LOL_023 | reverse complement strand
CCGCAACTCAGCCGATGTCCGATTTTCAACACGGACAGAACGACTCAAGCCGGAACAACGCCGGGGCCGTGCCCCACCACCTACACCGACCCCACCGGACTCGCCTTCCTCGAAAAGGGCGGCGGCATCGAAGGCACCGGCCGACAGACCGTCGCCTACAGCACACCCAAAAATCGCACCTTCAAAGGAACAACAACCCCAAAGCCAACACCAAAGAAAACATCTGCGGCCACGGGCGTCAAGAACGCTGTGACCGACTTCGGCCGAGGGATCGCCGGAGCGGTCAAGGGAGTCGCCTCCCATATCGGCGGCGGCTATTCCGAAGCCGGACAGGCAATCGGGGACGCATGGAACGGCAACTGGGGAAATGCATTCGGCCACGTGAAGCGGCTGGGAGGCATCTTCGTCGACGGCTACACCATGTCCTACCCACGGCCCCGGCGTTGTTCCGGCTTGAGAGGTTCTGTCCGTGTTGAGAACCGGACACGAGGCGAG
>NZ_JBHMIM010000194.1:0-516 GCF_048060115.1 Micromonospora sp. LOL_023 | reverse complement strand
CGATTCCCACACATCTTGACCGTTCCGGACACCGCGCCCGGTGATCAGAGCCTTACCCGGAAAGGCTCAGTCTGTTCTACAGTCACTCCACGGCATCGACAAGACCCCTGCCATAGGAGCGCAAGCTACGCAGCGCCCCATCCTGCACAGCCTGGAGCGGTCCATCCAAGTCAACCGCGCATTCAAAGTTTCCATCTGGCGTCATATACGCAAGCACGCCACCTGACATGCAGTTTGGGTCGAATAGGAAGGGTGGGTCACAGAACGGTCTTCCTTTTGCGCTCATCCATCCGACAGTGGAGCCATTCTCACAAATCCATTAAAGCGTTGCGCGGATCGAGTTACTCCACCTATCACCGGAGGGCCAGGCAGTCAAAGCAAAATCCCAGCACGGAATTTCCCATGCCTCTCCGTATAACATGAACTCTTCTAACTGACCACCGAACGTAGCTATTCACCGGGGGCGAGAGTGTGACTCGCGGTTGGTTTCCCAGGCTGGTGGGAGCGCATCCTGAT
>NZ_JBHMIM010000193.1:0-518 GCF_048060115.1 Micromonospora sp. LOL_023 | reverse complement strand
CCCGCAGGCCAGCCAGCAAGGTAGCGTGAGATCAACTTACCGACCCTGTCCGTCAAACCGGGTCAACCCCACGTCGCCGTGGGCCGACGAGGCCGGGGTGGCGCGCCGTGACGACGCGCCACCCGTACCGGGTTTGGGTCACGGCTACTCATTCCGCCGCCGTACGCTGGTTTGTGAAGACCAAGAGGTCGACGTGGTAGCTCTCGGCGCCCGCACCAGCTGGCCAGGCGTATCTCGCTGCATCGGCTTCGGCCCGGGTGGCGTAGTAGAGAAACTGGTCGCCGTTACCCGGTCCGGTGACGGCGACGATTTGCAGGATGTGCGTCAGGCCTGCAGCGCGGGCAGCGGGCAGCAGTTCGCCAAGGTGCTCGGCGTATGTGGTGCCGGCCCGGCCCGGTGCCGCCGAGCTGACGGCGGCGATCGCGCACGTGTCGGCCGCCATCATGAGCCCACGGCCCCGGCGTTGTTCCTCTATGCCTGATTTGATCACGGTTTGTTAGATGCGGTAGACGGCGAAG
>NZ_JBHMIM010000192.1:0-533 GCF_048060115.1 Micromonospora sp. LOL_023 | reverse complement strand
GGCGAAGGTCAACGCGTCCCAGATCACCAGGTCTGGTTGCCAGCCGCGGGCGAACTCCACCAGGTCGTCCAACATCACCTGGTCGGTGAGGTACTCGTAGTCGGCGGAGCAACCCATCGTGAAGGCGCCGAGGACGTAGTTCCAGGTGAGGCGCTCCGACCGGGTCTCGGTCATGCCGGAGGTCAGGCTTTCCCAGGTGGCACCGGTCCCGGCGCTGTCGTTCCCCTTCTCCTGCAACGAGCCCATCATGTTGAGCTCGTTGCCGACCGGCACACCGGTCAGGCCGGTCCGCCCGATGGTCTCCATCAGGTCGGGGTGGCTGGCGACGCAGACCTCGTGGCCTGCGGTGCGCATCGCCCACAGCACCGGCACCAGGTTGTACAGGTGGGGCTTTGTCGCGAACACGGTGGCGAGCACGCGCATGGCGGAATCTCCCGGACGGACTAGGCCCGCGGTCCGGCCGCGAGTTGTTCGAGTTGGGTGGTGACGTCGTTGGGGGTGGGGGTGGTGAGTATGTCGTGTTGGACGTTGGT
>NZ_JBHMIM010000191.1:0-575 GCF_048060115.1 Micromonospora sp. LOL_023 | reverse complement strand
GACTTCAACGACCCCAACCACAACGGACGATCCGCGTCCCGCCCCTGCCCGTACGTCGCCAACAACGCCTGCGCCTCGATCGGATCCCCCAACCGCGTCCCCGTACCGTGCGCCTCCACCACATCCACACCCCCCGCCGACACACCCGCCACCGCCAACGCCCGCCGGATCACCCGCTCCTGCGCCGGACCCGACGGCGCCGTCAACCCGTTCGACGCACCATCCGAACCCACCGCACTACCCCGCACCACCGCCAACACCCCGTGACCACGACGCCGCGCATCCGACAACCGCTCCACCACCAGCACACCCACCCCCTCCGACCACGCCGTCCCATCCGCGTGATCAGAAAACGACTTGCACCGCCCATCCGGCGCCAACCCACGCTGCTGGCTGAAGTCGACGAAGACCTCCGGGGTGGACATCACCGTCACACCGCCGGCCAGAGCCAGCTCGCACTCACCCGTTCGCAACGCGTTGACCGCCAGATGCAACGCCACCAACGACGACGAACACGCCGTGTCCACCGACACCGCCGGCCCCTCCAGACCCAGGTGGTACGCCACCCGACCGGA
>NZ_JBHMIM010000190.1:0-580 GCF_048060115.1 Micromonospora sp. LOL_023 | reverse complement strand
GATCAGATCGACGCCGCAGATCCGGGCGATGGTCCGGGCGACGGAACCGTCCACTTTCGCTTTCCCGATGGCCTGGGTGTCGGGGTACAAGCTCGTCTACATAGGCGCGTACGGCTAGGTGTGCAGAGCTTTGTCGTACCCGTTGCAAGGAGAAATGATCACCAAGTTGGATGGCCCCAGCCGAGGTGCCTCCAGACCTTGCAGAGGCAGCCGGGACCGGCGTGTTTCTGGCAGTGGGCCGTGAGCATGGAGGAGCTTCGGCGCGCAGCCGCAGCCAGGCGCTGTCATCGGTAGCAAGCCGACCCGCACCGCAGCCGCGCAGCGGCGAGGAGGGGAAGCGGCGCGGTAGGGATCTTGAGGTCGCGGCACCCGCGCACGGGCGAACGTCTGGTACAGCGCAGATCTTGTCCTCACGGTGTGTACGTGTGGCCGTACTTGCCTGTGTACTTCAAGCCGTACCCCGACACCAGCAGAATCATCGTGTCGGTCACGATGAACCGCTTCCTGCCGTGGGCCTGACCCGGTTTGACGGACATCCCAGCTCAGAGGGGCTGTGTGCTCCTCGGGAGGATGTTCATCA
>NZ_JBHMIM010000189.1:0-582 GCF_048060115.1 Micromonospora sp. LOL_023 | reverse complement strand
GTTGCTGCCCCGGTCCGAATGAAAGATGGCGTTCTTCCTGAGTTCGCGATTCCGGGCGGCGTTACGGATGGCGCGGGAGATCAACGGCGTCTGGTAGTGGTCGTCCATCGCGTATCCGATGACTTCCTTCGTGCAGCAGTCGATGACGGTCGCCAGATACAGCCACCCCTCGCCGGTCGGGATGTACGTGATGTCGCCGACGAGCTTCTCGCCAGGCGCGTCGGCGGTGAACTCCCGGCCGACGAGGTCAGGCACCGTGCCGGACGACGACTGGGTGAGACCCCACCGCCTCGGGCGGGGCTGGCACGGCACGAGCCCGAGCTCGCGCATCAGCTGGCGGACGAGTTCCGGCCCGGCGGACACGCCCTGGCGCCGCAGTTGCGCGTGGACACGTCGATGCCCGTAGGTGCCGTCGGACGCGGCGAACGCCTCCTCGATGGCCGATCGAAGGTGGGCGCGGCGGGTGGCGGTCGCGGAGTCGGGGCGGGTTCGCCATTCGTAGTATCCGGACCTGGACACGCCGAGTTGTTCGCACATGAAGTCGACGGGGTAGGCGTACTTCGCGGTGTCGAGTCGCATCGT
>NZ_JBHMIM010000188.1:0-598 GCF_048060115.1 Micromonospora sp. LOL_023 | reverse complement strand
ATTCCCACACATCTTGACCGTTCCGGACACCGCGCCCGGTGGTCAGAGCCTTACCCGGAAAGGCTCACTGAGGAACTCCGCCGCCGGCACCACTCGATCTTCCTTCCCGATCGGCGAGGGTTCCAGCGGGACTATCAAATCTCTGCGGGGCAGGTGGAGCCAGAGAGCCATCACGTACAGGGCCGGGACCCGAAGCAGGCGTAATTCGTAGCGGGTGGCCTTGAGTGTTGCCAACTTGTAGACGCCCTTCAGTGCCTTGTCGGTGGACGCGACGAACGGACCCTCGGTGAACTGTGACATTTGCTCCGTGCCGTCCGGAGCCGGCGTGGTCTCGGCGCTGGCAATGGGTTGGCCGGCTTCCTCGGTCAGATATCGCCGGCCCACCGGTTGGGTGCTGTCCAGCCCTGAGTCAGTAATGATGCCGTCGAGTCCCAGCACGTAGATCTGATGCGGGGTGGACAACTCGAGTCATCTTTCCTGGCGTTGCGCAGTAGGAATGCTGTCGATCGAATCGTGATCGGGGGCAGGGAGGGTCATTCAAAACCCGGTGCGGTGGTTCTGAAGACCTCCAGGGCGGTGACGGTGCGTAACACGTCGG
>NZ_JBHMIM010000187.1:0-628 GCF_048060115.1 Micromonospora sp. LOL_023 | reverse complement strand
CTGCCCTCCTGGGCAGGGTTGCCGGCCCAAGCCTCGGCTACGCCAATCTGCTGCATTCTCACCGCACATGGTGGCAGAAAGGAAGCCCGATGAGGCTTACCAACCAGAAGAGATCCCGCCTGTCCCCCCTCCGCCGCGCGGCCATCGCCGCGACCGCACTCATAGTCGCGTCAACCACCGCGGTCGCAGGCGCCACCCAAGCCAGCGCCGCAGCCGGCTGCAGAGTCAACTACACCATCTCGAGCCAATGGTCGGGCGGATTCGGTGCCACGATCGACATCACCAACCTCGGCCACCCAATCTCCGGCTGGAACCTACGGTTCTCCTTCCCCGCAGGCCAGACCATCACCCAGCTATGGAACGGCTCAGTCAGCCAGTCCGGCAGCAACGTAACAATCACAAACGCCTCCTACAACGGCAACCTCGCCACCAACGCCACCGTCAGCCCCGGATTCAACGGCACCTGGAACGGCAGCAATCCCGTACCCACCTCGTTCACCCTGAACGGCACCGCCTGCACCGGGTCCGTCCCACCACCCACCACCGCACCACCAACCACCGCACCACCCACCACCCCGCCACCAACCACCGCACCACCCACCACGGCACCACCCACCACCGCACCACC
>NZ_JBHMIM010000186.1:0-631 GCF_048060115.1 Micromonospora sp. LOL_023 | reverse complement strand
CAACCGAACCACCTGAGCCGAGTACCGGCACTACACCCAGTCGCGGACCGTTACTCGCAAAGGCTCACTGAGCCTGTTTCGAACCTGGATTGTTAAGCGCTGGAAGTTGTGGTGACCACTCGATGGCAGATGCCCATGATGGCGAATATCGTAGCGCGACCACCACGTATAGGGTGATGATCTGGTCGATCAAGGCATTTTGATATGCTTCCTGACAGGTCTGTTCCTGATTTTGATATTGGAGCTGGTAGTTGCGTCTGAGGTCATTGGAATTTTGGTAGCGGATGTGTCTTCGGGTGTGTAATTGCGTTCGCAACAGGATTTATTCCGCTGACAAGATTCTCTGCATTGATGCAGGAAAATTCTGGAATGAAGATCGATCGGCAGCTGCCATTTTTGCGCCATCTGATATCCGACCTGTGGCGGATGCGGTGGCGCCGCTGAGTGCAACGGATTAGGTCAACGTGAGCTTCGGGACGCGTGTAGTTGTGCCGGCTTGGCCTCGGATCCGGGTGTCCTGACAGGTATGAAGACCGTCTACTCTGGGTTGGGAGGTTGATTGAGCCTTTGCGAGTAACGGTTCGCGACTGGGTGTAGTGCCGGTACTCGGCTCAGGTGGTTCGGTTGTGCT
>NZ_JBHMIM010000185.1:0-705 GCF_048060115.1 Micromonospora sp. LOL_023 | reverse complement strand
CGACGGTGACCTGGGTTCGTCGGTCGCCGCGGTCGCCGCCCGCGGCGGCACCCTGGCCGCGGTGTCGAACGTCGGCGACGACCGGTTCTGGTGCGGGCATCCGCTGGCCCAGGCCAACCTGTACGCGTTCGGCCGGCTCGGTTGGGATCCGACCGCCGACCCGGCGGTGCTGCTCGACGAGTGGATCGACCTGACCTTCCCGGCCGGCTCCGTCGGCGATCCGGCCCAGCTGCGGCAGGCCCTGCACGCCATGATGGACGGCTCGTGGCGTACCTACGAGCGCTACACCGCACCGCTCGGCGTCGGCTTCATGGTCAACCCCGGCAACCACTACGGTCCGTCCGTCGACGGGTACGAGTACACCCCATGGGGCACGTACCACTTCGCCGACCGCGACGGTGTCGGCGTGGACCGGACCCGGGCCACCGGCACCGGCTACACCGGGCAGTACCCGAAACCCTGGTCAGAGGTGTACGAGTCGCTTGCCGACTGCCCCGACGAGCTGCTGCTCTTCTTCCACCACGTGCCGTACGGCCACCGGCTGCACGGCGGGTCGACGGTGATCCAGCACATCTACGACACCCACTTCGCCGGTGCCGACGAGACGGTGGCGATGCGTGAGCAGTGGCAGCGGCTCGCCGACGTCGGCCTCGACCCCGCCCTGTACGCCCGGGTCGCCGAGCGCCTCGACGAGCAGGTCCGCTC
>NZ_JBHMIM010000184.1:0-749 GCF_048060115.1 Micromonospora sp. LOL_023 | reverse complement strand
CGGGGTTTTGTTCCTGATGTTGGTTCTGTGACGGAGATTGTCTTGGCGAGGGAGTTGGTGCGGCTGTCGTTGTCGGTGACGGTTACGGTGATGGTGTAGGTGCCTGCGGTGGTGTATTGGTGTGTGGTGATGGGGCCGGTGGTGGTTGTTCCGTCGCCGTAGTTGGTTCGGTAGCTGGTGATGGTGCCGTCGAGGTCGAAGGAGCTGGATGCGTTGACGGTGACGGTGTCGCCGGGTTTGGGGTTGGTTGGTGCGATGGTGAAGTTGGCTACCGGGTCACCGGGGTTGGTGGTTCGGGATACTTTGATGGCGTTGACTTTGGCGTTTTCGATGTTGGAGATGAATTGGATGTTGATTGCGCCGTCGCCGACTGCGACTGCGGATTGGGTGGCGTAGGCGGTGTCGGCTCCGACTTGGGCGTAGATGTCGAGGTCGCTGATCTTTTCGGTGCCTTCCATCAGGACGTCGAAGCTTCGGAGTCCTGCTGAGGTGTGGTAGACCTCGGCGAAATAGAGGGTGACTGTGTAGTAGCCGTTGGGGACTGCGGCTGTGTAGGAGAAGTTGCCGTAGCGTTCGCTTTGGAAGAGGGTGTCGTCGGTGGTGCCGTTGATGGGGTCGGTTACGGAGTAGGTGGAGCCGCCGGTGAATCCGGTGTCGGTGGCGAATGTTGTTCCGTCTGAGCTGGTGAAGGTGCTGCCGCCGGCGTTGGTGGCGAAGATGGTCTGTTGCGGTGGTGCGGTGGTGGGTGG
>NZ_JBHMIM010000183.1:0-780 GCF_048060115.1 Micromonospora sp. LOL_023 | reverse complement strand
TTCGAGAACCTTCAAATCGCGGCGTGAAAGAACCGGCCGAACCACTGTCCGGAAAACGCGAGGCCCCTCACGCCACGGTAGCCCTCCAGCATCTGCTCGATCCGCGCTCGCTGCCCCTCGACTGTGTAGAAGCTCTCCGGCTGCTCGGGCTCCCACGGGGCGAAGGCCTTCGCGTCGCGAATCCGATGCTCTACGATCGCCGCTGCATCATCGACATCAATCAACCTGATCGTGGTCTGTTGGCCGGACATCTCCGCACGCCTCCCTGCGCAAAATTCTGCGGCATCCGCCACAGAAGGGGCGAAATCCTAATCCGGGCCCTTCGGGTAAGGGCCGCCCGGATCGTTGATCTCGAAAAGGAAGTGCCTTCTGACCTGGGATGATCCGGCCTGCCTGAGGTCTAGCTCCCCGTCACGAAAGGCACTTGCTGAGTAAAGGCTGCCGGAACGCATCCGAGGGGTTGTGGTCAGCAGTGATGGGTCCGCAAGAGGCGAACGGACATGGTGCGAGCACGGACTTCCAGGGTACCTGCGTCTGTCCGGTATGCGAGGCGTACTCGGGCGAATGACCCCATACCGCCCCCGGACGGTGTCCAACGCGCCGGTCGACGGGACAGTGCCTGGTGTCCGTTACCTAAGAGGACGTCTGATTCACGTATTTTGCCGGTAATGCGGGTTTAGCCGTATCGCCAGGTTGGGGTGGTTTCGGCGGTGAGTCGTTTGGCGAGGTTGTCGATCATCGCGATGGTGATCATGCTGGCGGAGTTGTCGGGTCGGGCTT
>NZ_JBHMIM010000182.1:0-851 GCF_048060115.1 Micromonospora sp. LOL_023 | reverse complement strand
GCAACTCGCCTCGTGTCCGGTTCTCAACACGGACAGAACCTCTCAAGCCGGAACAACGCCGGGGCCGTGGGACCACATGGTGTCCGGGCATCCGTTCCCACCCGCTTTAGGGGCCACATTGATCCATCATTATCGGCGATCAAGTTTTCCTCCGCATGCCTGCCTCGACGACTCGGTACACGGCGAATACCCAACGCATCCGCCGCAGCAGCCTGTCCAGCGTCAAATCCATTGCTAGATCCAGCGACCAGATTACCTGCCTCGTCCTGCCCCACAGCGATCACACGTTGGTTGACTGCTGCAGGATGGTCACCCGCTTCGCGAATCTGCTGTGCATAGCCCTTGAGCGTCGGTACATCACACGACGCGTTGTTGTTGTGGACGAGGACGGGGTGGTCGCCGGCGAGTACATGGTACGTGTGGGTGTCGGCGACTGTCAGGTCGCGCATCTCCCGTTGGTCGCGGCGTGTCTGGACCGATTCGACGGTGGCCTCGCCGCGGCCGGCGACCCGCAGCTTGGCACCCGGCTTGAGGTCGCCGGCGTTGACCCATGCCTGCCGGTTGTCGTCCCAGAAGGGGTGGTTCGGTGTCGTCTCCACCACGGTGGAGGTGCCGTCGCTGGTGCGGACCCGGACGTCGGTGAGTTCGTGGTCGGTGTTGCGGTGCAGTTGGGTGACGGGTTTCGGCGACGATGTGCCGGTCACGGGGTCGGTGGCTATGACCTGGTCGCCGATGTTGATGTCGGTGATGGGGCGGGTGGTGCCGTCGGCCATCAGGACGCGGGTGTCGGGGGCGAAGCTGTGCGTACGACATCCCGGACCCGACCCGCCACGACCACTTGAGGCGGATGG
>NZ_JBHMIM010000181.1:0-874 GCF_048060115.1 Micromonospora sp. LOL_023 | reverse complement strand
CGGTCATCGTCTCCGGCAGAGCCGACGAGACGGTGCGGGTGTGGGACGCCGTCACCGGCACCCCGATCGGCGAACCCTCCACCCACCGCACCGGTTTGGTGCGTTCGGTGGCGGTCGGCCAGCTCGACGGCCGCCCGGTCATCGTCTCCGGCAGAGCCGACGAGACGGTGCGGGTGTGGGACGCCGTCACCGGCACCCCGATCGGCCAGCCCTTCACCGGCCACACCGGCAGCGTGCGTTCGGTGGCGGTGGGGCAGGTCGACGGCCGCCCGGTCATCGTCTCCGGCAGCACCGACGAGACGGTGCGGGTGTGGGACGCCGCCACCGGCACCCCCATCGGCGACCCCTTCACCGGCCACACCGACGCGGTCTTCTCGGTGGCGGTGGGGCAGGTCGACGGCCGCCCGGTCATCGTCTCCGGCAGAGCCGACGGGGCTGTGCGGGTGTGGGACGCCGTCACCGGCACCCCCATCGGCGAACCCTTCACCCACCGCACGGGTTTGGTGCGTTCGGTGGTGGTGGGGCAGGTCGACGGCCGCCCGATCGTCGTCTCCGGCGGCGACGACGAGACGGTGTGGGTGTGGGACGCGGCCACCGGCACCCCGATCGGCCAGCCCTTCACCGGCCACACCGGCGGGGTGAACGCGGTGGCGGTGGGGCAGGTCGATGGCCGTCCGGTCGTCGTCTCCGGCGGCGACGACGAGACGGTGTGGGTGTGGGACGCGGCCACCGGCACCCCGATCGGCCAGCCCTTCACCGGCCACACCGGCGGGGTGAACGCGGTGGCGGTGGGGCAGGTCGATGGCCGTCCGGTCGTCGTCTCCGGCGGCGACGACGAGACGGTGTGGGTGTGGGACGCGGCCACCGGCACCCC
>NZ_JBHMIM010000180.1:0-884 GCF_048060115.1 Micromonospora sp. LOL_023 | reverse complement strand
CAACTCGCCTCGTGTCCGGTTCTCAACACGGACAGAACCTCTCAAGCCGGAACAACGCCGGGGCCGTGGCTCCTGCCCGAGAGCATCGAGCTGAGAATCAAAAACCGTCAGCGTGGACAATATTTGATCCTGCACCTCCAAGCCCGGCACCGCCATTCTCAGGTTAAGCACTATGGCGGCGCTAATCTTGACCATGCTTTCCGATGTACCTACCGCCTGCGCTTCGATCTGTCGTCGAACAGACGGTGACCTGAGTAGGATTTCCAGGAATTGCGTGCGGGTTAGGTGGTTTGGTCTGAGCCGCATCATCAAGTCAGGATAAATGCATGGGACTCCGAAACTCCTGAACGTACCCACCAGACCCACCAGTTCGCGCGTGTTCGCCCGAGACATGAGTAGGTCGCCGTCGGCCAATACCACCCGTCGCACAGCAGGGTCTCCGGCAGGGGCGTTCTTCAGTTGGCGCGGAGAAAAGCCGTTGGAGGTCAGGCAGCCTAGCCCCAGCATCAGAGCGCCGGTGTAGGCGTCCACCTCCTTGGGGCTATAGCCGTTCTTTGGTGACCCGGCGAGAACGTCGGAAAGCCGGAGTGGAACCCAGCTCGCGTCTTCTTGCAGAATCCTCGATATTGTTGCACCCTTTGTTGCTTCCAATTTGGCTACGGCGCGTTCGGTGGAGCGGATTGACTCGTCCATTGAGCGCAATATCTCTGCAACTCTCCACTGCTCGGCAAGCGGTGGAAGGTTTACTTGAATGTCCTTGAAAGATGCGTACTTCAAGTTCCATGTATCGCTAACAAGTCCTTGCGACCGAACCTTGAGGGCCATTCAAAACCTGATCGACACCCGTAGAGGTGACGGTGGGTGATGTTCGTGGGTGGCCGGCA
>NZ_JBHMIM010000179.1:0-951 GCF_048060115.1 Micromonospora sp. LOL_023 | reverse complement strand
AGCACAACCGAACCACCTGAGCCGAGTACCGGCACTACACCCAGTCGCGAACCGTTACTCGCAAAGGCTCACTGGACTACGACGATTCCGCGCACACCGTCCGATCCTGGCTGCGCCGCATCTACGAGTACGGCCCGTTCACCGCGGCGTTCAACATCTCCGGCAACCCGGCGATCAGCCTCCCGGTCGGACACAGCCAGGAGGGGTTGCCGATCGGCGTCCAACTGGTCGCCGCGCATGGACGTGAAGATCTGCTGATCCGCGTCGCCGCACAGCTGGAGCAGGCGGTTCCGTGGCGCGACCGCCAACCCGCCATCTTCGCCGGCGCCCCTCAAGTATGAGGCGGTGGCGGAGGATCCGGCGCACGCAGGCCCCGAGCCGCTATTCAGAACTCTGCTCAGCCACGGGAAACCCCGCGGCCGTCCGGCAGCAGCTCCCAATCGCTGGGCGCCGCCTGCCCACCTCGCGTGCTTCACCTCAGGCCGACACGACCACCGTCGTCAGTTGCACATCGCGATCGATGAGATAGCGTACGTCTACAGCGGACCTCTTCTCTTCGTCGGTCAGCCGGGCACCGTCGACCGTCAGGTGGCCGACGAACGCCCCCGCCCGCCGATCAATGTCCAGCCGCGCCTCGACGAAGTCCAGCTCCCGTCGGGTGAATGGGTACCACGCCTTGGAGATCGATTCCTTGGCGCTGAAGAGCGGCCGGTCCCAGTGCATCGTTGGATGAGTCATCGCCAGCCGCGCCAGCGTTGCTTGTTCCTCGGCCACGGCGGCGACCCGGCATGCACCCCCGGGTAGTGCTGCATGTGGCTCCGCGTCGATGCCCACCGAGACCAGGGGTTCAGGACGGGCGAGAAACGCGCCCGTCGAGGCGGCTAGACGAGTAGTTCCGAAGTCAGGGGTCGATGTCCGGGCATGAGGAGAGGGCATCCAAGATCATGTTGT
>NZ_JBHMIM010000178.1:0-960 GCF_048060115.1 Micromonospora sp. LOL_023 | reverse complement strand
GGAGGGTCATTCAAAACCCGGTGCGGTGGTTCTGAAGACCTCCAGGGCGGTGACGGTGCGTAACACGTCGGGGAAGTCGGTCATGATCCGGTGGTAGCCGGTCTTGAGGATCTTCCAGTTCTTCAGGTGCGCGATGGCGCGTTCGACGGCGGCGCGTAGCCGGTTGACGCTGTAGTTGTATGCCTTCTGCCCGGCGGTCAACTCGCCGCCGGGTGGTTTCTTGTGTGGGGTGATCGCTCCGCTGCCCTGGTAGCCGCTGTCGCCGATCATCCCGGGTCCGTCCGGGGCGAAGTGGCTGGCCCAGCGTTGCGCGATGCCGGAGATGTGGAATGCCGCCGCGTCGTGTCGGGCGCCGTTGACGGGCTCGCCCACGTCGGCGACCAGGCCGTCGAGGTCGGCGATGACCTGCACGTTCTGCCCGGACACGTGTTTCTTGCCGGAGAACAGGCCGTCGTAGTGTTCACGTTCGCCGACCGGGGCGACGAACCCGTCGACCAGTACGCCGTCGCGGTGTGCCCGGTCGAGCCGCTGGTCGACCTCGGGGCGGGTGACCCAGCGCAGGATGGGCCGCAGGATCTGGTGATAGCGGGTGATGGTGGCCTGTGAACAGCCGAACAGCTCGGCCACGACGTCGTCGGGCATGTTGTGTCGTAGTCCGAACAGCACCGCGATCACCGCCACGGGCAGCGGTAGCACGTGCGGGCGGCCGACTGGCGGGTTCTCCCACTCCGGGCCGACGATCTCGCGGACCCGGTCGGTCAGGTCGGCGAGTTGTCCCGTCCGGAGCCCTGTCATACGCTCGCACTGCGGCGGCTGGCCCTCGATCAACTTCCACACAAAGATGATCTATCGGATCCCGGCCGCCGCGTCCAATCGGGACGTTCTCGGCCGGTGCCGGCCACCCACGAACATCACCCACCGTCACCTCTACGGGTGTCGATCAGGTTTTGAATGGCCCTC
>NZ_JBHMIM010000177.1:0-969 GCF_048060115.1 Micromonospora sp. LOL_023 | reverse complement strand
TGTCGTGGGTGGACGGTTGCCGGACTGGATCTCGTTGGGGGTCCTCGCGAGGTCGGTGCCGCGTGACGTGGTCGATGAGGCGGTCGCGGTCACAGGCAAGGGTGCGCGGCGTTCGGACGGGAAGTTGCCGCCACACGTCATGGTGTACTTCGCGATGGCGTTGGCGTTGTTCGCCGACGACGACTACGAGGAGGTCGCGGTCCGGTTGACCGAGACCCTCGACGGGTGGGGGTGCTGGGATCGGAAGTGGACGACGCCGACCTCGGGTGGGATCACCTCGGCCCGGCAACGGCTGGGCCCGGAGCCGATGGTCGAGGTGTTCGACCGGGTCGCGGTGCCGGTCGCGGACGAGTTGACCCGGGGGGCGTTCCTGGGTCCGTGGCGGTTGATGAGTATCGACGGGATCGAGTGGGACGCGCCGGACACACCGGGCAACGTGGCCGCGTTCGGGTACACGGGTTCGGCCGACCAGCCGTCGGCGTTCCCGAAGGTCCGGATGGTCACGGTCGCCGAGTGCGCCTCACACGCGGTGGTCGCGGCCGCGATCGGCGGCCAGCGGCAGGCCGAGCAGACCCTCGCCGCGGCCCTGTACCCACAGCTGGGTGCCGACTGGCTGCTGATCGCCGACCGCGGGTTCTACTCGTTCGCCGCCTGGAACGCCGCCCGTGCCGGCGGGACGCAACTGCTGTGGCGGGTGAAGGCGGACCTGCGGCTGCCGGTGGTCGAGACGTTGCCGGACGGCTCGTACACGTCCGTGTTGATCGACCCGAAGATCCGGGGCAAGGCCCGCGAGGCGCTCGTCGAGGCCGCGCGGGCCGCAGATGATCTGAACCCGGGCAGGGCGGCCCTGGTCAGGGTGGTCGAGTACACCGTGCCCGACCGCACCGGCGACGGCAAGGACGAACTGATCGCCCTGATCACCACCATCGGCGACGTCGCCGCCGCACCGGCCATGGCCCTGGCCCAGAT
>NZ_JBHMIM010000176.1:0-1006 GCF_048060115.1 Micromonospora sp. LOL_023 | reverse complement strand
ACCTGGCGGGCTCCGGGGAACAGGGTGTCGTCGCAGCCGGTGACGCGGATCGTGCGGCGTTCGGCGCGTCCGTGTCCGCGATCGGCGTCGACGCCGGTCCGGTCGGCGAACTCGGTGTCGGTGCCGGACAGCAACGTGTGGGCGGCGCGCAGGGCGAGCGGCTGGTTCCCCTTCAGGATCAGTATGTAGTGGGCGTTCACCGTGTCGGTGATCAGCCGGGCGGTTTTCCTGGTGGTGTGCAGGGCGTCCAGGGTGAGGAGCATGCCGGCGACGTTCAGCGGTGTGAGTAGGTCCTCGGTCGCGGTGGCCTCGCCGCGTTTGTCGGCGACCTGGCGTTGGCCCAGGATCACGGCACGGTCGTGGGTGACGGCGGCGACCAGGATCACCTGCCCGGTGGGGGTGCGGGTGCCGTGCAGCAGTTTCCCGTCGATCGCGGCGGCGGGCAGCAGTCCGGCCGGTGCCGGGTGGGTGAACGCCCGGGTCGCGGCGCGGCGTTGTTCGCGTTCGGTGGGTTCGTCTGGGCTGGCGGGGATCCGTGGGGCCGGGGTGTCGCCGCGTGCCACGTCCGCGGCGTAGCCGCAGGTCGCCGTGTCGAGGGCGTCGCCGTCGACGGCGGCCAGGACCCGCCGGAAGGTCCGTTCGCTCGGTACGAGGTAGCGGCTGGTCGGTGGGTCACGGCGGGCGCCGAGGCGGTGCAGGACGTTCTGTGGGGTCCGGGCCGTCCACTGCCGGATCGCGGTCAGGCTGTCGTTGCCGGCGACGAGGGTGGCACACGCGGTCAGGACCAGGATCACCAGCAGCGGATGGCGCCGTCCGCGCGGCCGGCGGGGGTCCGGCACCCGGGCCAGCCGTGCCACCAGGGGCGACACCATCGACAAGGGATCGGCCGGGCCGGCGGCGAGTTCGGCTTCCCACAGCGCCAGATCGGCAAGGTGGTCAACAACGGGGTCGGTCAGGGAAGATGTCGTCACGAGCGCGGCTCCAGCGATGAACTTCGAGGCTAGTC
>NZ_JBHMIM010000175.1:0-1029 GCF_048060115.1 Micromonospora sp. LOL_023 | reverse complement strand
AGCTGCGGACGCGTGTTGGCCGGGTCCCGCGTACGCGGGACCCGGCCAACGACACACATCACATCAGGAGGAGTAACCGCGCTTCGCAGCCCAGTCCGCCAGCACCTCAAGATCCATCCAGTACTCCTGACCCTCGAAGTACGGGTCAGCGATCTTCACCGTGTCACCACCATCACGGTAACCAGTCACCGTCAGATAGTGCCCACCCTCATACGAATGCGCCACCCCGTCGACATCGGTCGCCGTACCCATGATGTTCGCGACCACCGCCCGGTCGTCATCCACAGCCTCACGCACATCAGCCTTCAACTTCGCCACATGCTCCGGCTTCGCCACCTCAGCGCCGATCGACGTCGTCTCGTAGCCGGCCTCCCCGATCACCTCGTTGAGCACCCGGGTCGTCTCCTCAGCCGAATCAGTACCAGCCTCGGTCGTCCCCAACTTCTCCGCCACCTCATCCTGCGACGGAGCCTTACCCTGCGCCGTCAACGCGATCCGCGTCGCCGCCGGCCCACAGTAGAAGAAATTCGGCTGCGCCTCGTACCGGATGTTCAACTCACGAGCACCACCATCGGCACCGGGCGAAGCCGCCTGCGCCGCCATCGGAACAGCCACCACACCACCAGCGGTCAACAGACCAGCAACAGACAGAACAGACTTACGGAAGATCGTGTTCATAGCAGAACTCCGTTCCGAGGGGGAATGAACCGGACACCGACCCCACACCACAGAGCGATGACCGATCACGAACGGGACAGAACAGAACACGCACAAAAGTCGCGAAGACACACCGTGGACCCACACGACACCCGCCAACCCGAAGGGCGGGGCGGTCTCACGGTCGCACCCGATACAACCATCCCGGGCCGCCCGGCATTCCACCGCGCCGGGACGACAGACCAACGGACCGACGACGGCCACTCACCCAGCACCCGACGGCCACTCACCGACCCGCACCGGGCGTTCGCCTACTCGGTCCAACACCAGGATCCAACGCCGCCCGACCGGCCGATGTTCCCCGCACCCGGC
>NZ_JBHMIM010000174.1:0-1083 GCF_048060115.1 Micromonospora sp. LOL_023 | reverse complement strand
CCAGGATCTTCGGGTCGCGCTGCCCGGCGATCAGCGCGGCCATCATCTCCCGTCCGGAGGTTCCGAAGATGTCACTGGCCACCACGCTCAGCTTGATCTGGGCATCCTCGAGCAGCTTCTCGACCCGGCTGCGTTCAGCGGTCCGGGCGGCAATCAGATCGACCCGATAGCGAGTCAGGTCCCGCAGCTCGCGGATCGGCGCCGGCGGTACGAAGCTCGGCCGGATCATCTGCCGTTCGGCGACCTTGCACAGCCAGACCGCGTCGAGCCGGTCGGTCTTCGGACGTCCGGGTAGATGCTTGACGTCCTTGGCGTTGACCAGCCATGCGTCGACGCCGGCTGCTTCGAGCAGGTAGAACACCGGCTTCCAGTAGTCCGAGGTCGACTCCATCACGACCCGGGTCACGCCCAGTTCCCGCAGCCGGTCAGCCATCGTCAGCAA
This sequence comes from Micromonospora sp. LOL_023, assembly GCF_048060115.1. NCBI lineage: Bacteria > Bacillati > Actinomycetota > Actinomycetes > Micromonosporales > Micromonosporaceae > Micromonospora > Micromonospora sp. LOL_023. The sequence continues at coordinate 641 of NZ_JBHMIM010000174.1, read as the reverse complement.
CGACCGGGTCATCGTGGAGTAGGTCGACACCTCCTGCCGTCGCCGCCCTCCAGGTCCCTGGCCCGGGACCCGTACGCAACACACCAGCTCGGCCTTGCCAATGTCGAGCGCCGCGATCCGCTCGATGATCTCCTCGTTGTCCTGACTTGACTCCAACACCCGGTCCTTCCATCCAGTCGGTCACAGGGTGGCCGCCCGCGGGAGCTGCTGGAGTCGAAAGCGAAGCTGATCCGCGTGCTCGAAGCAACATTGAAGGGCCCATGACGCAGCTCCCCACACCCGACTTTCCACGGCCTCGAAGACCAAGCGCACACGGCGTCAGCGAGCGGCCGCGATCATTTTCAGCCCGGAACGGGCCCGATCAAAGAGCAGCGAGGGAACTTTTCCCATGATGTCCAACGCCATCCGGGTCTTCGTCAGATCCGCCCGCAGTTTCTCGTTCTGCCGGCGCAGCTTCTCCAACTCGATCTGGTCCGCGGACTTTTTCACCCGTGGCGCAGAGGGGGCGGCGGTATCCGTTTTCCCGCCGCTGTCGACGTGGCCGAGGTGTCCGGCGTCGCGGGCCCGTGTCCACTCGATGATGTGTGACGAGTACAGGCCTTCCCGGCGCAGGATCGCGCCTTTCTCGCCGTTCGGGGCGT
>NZ_JBHMIM010000173.1:0-1089 GCF_048060115.1 Micromonospora sp. LOL_023 | reverse complement strand
AGCTGCGACAACCAGCCTGCCGCATTGGCCCTGGCCGCATAACCCCCGAAGGATTTACGACCTGGACCACTTAGACATGGTGTGCAGCGACTGGCTACGCGCCTGCGGGACCTCTGACTTGAGCTGTTCCAGCAGCCTGGGCGTGACTTGCTCCGCCGGGAGGCGAGTGAGTGCCCAGGTCAGCATGTCGCGGACGAAGAAGTCCGGCTCGACCGCACAACGCTCGATCAGCGTGTCGAGGTAGCCCGGGAGCGGATTCGTGCCGGCAGCCAATGCCGCCTGGAGCCGCGTCGATGACGCGTCGGAACTGAGGGCCTTGAGTAGACCGTTGTCCAGTGCAGTGGTGTTGGTCGAAGTCACGGGAACCACCTCCAGCACGTAGTCAAGACCCTATCACCGTGTCAGGGTCAAGCCGGACCTTCCGGGAGCGTCGAAAAGCCGGTCAGGCGGTCTTGCGGGCCAGCACCCGGTACGTGTTCGACAGCCCCGATTGCCGCCGATCTTCGCGCTGACCCGGTCGACGAGCACCGCCACCGCGAGCGCGGGCGCCGTGGCGGTGAAAGCGATCTTGCGGAACACCGCGGCGGCCCGGGACGGTGGAGCCGGGCGCCAGGCCAGGTCCTCGCCGCCGATCAGCGCCGCGTTGATCGCCAGAATGGCCGCGCTCACCACGTCCTGTTTGTTGTGCGGCTCGGAACGCTGCTCGGCGATCACCTCGAAGCCGAGCCCGGCCAACACGGTGCGCAGGTTCGCGATCGGGATCATGTGCAGGTGCTGGGGCTGCAACCAAGAAATCCACCAGCGGCCGAGCGCCTTGGCCCAAGCGAAGTCCGGGTCGGGCAGCTCAATGGCGAGGTGCCCACCCGGCGACAGAGCCACTGCGGCGGCTGCCAACTGCCGCTTCGGGTCCGCCGTGTGCTCCAGATAGTGGTACATGCTGATCACGTCGTACCGGCCAGCCAAGTCGGTGGCCAGGTCGACGAAACTGCCCTGGTACGCCTGCCGAATGCGCTGCTTCTGCCACGGCCCCGGCGTTGTTCCGGCTTGAGAGGTTCTGTCCGTGTTGAGAACCGGACACGAGGCGAGTTG
>NZ_JBHMIM010000172.1:0-1092 GCF_048060115.1 Micromonospora sp. LOL_023 | reverse complement strand
CATCAGGATGCGCTCCCACCAGCCTGGGAAACCAACCGCGAGTCACACTCTCGCCCCCGGTGAATAGCTACGGTGCGGGGTGTCCCTATAGGGCGTCAAGCAGCGAGGTTGAGGTGCCCCGAGGATTCCGGACAGGGAGCCAATAAGGTTATCCTGTAAGGAAAGTCGAGGGAAGAAGCGCGATGGCACGCATAAGCTCATACACCCCAGAGTTCCGTGAAGAAGCGGTACAACTCGTTCTACAGTCGAACAAGCCAGTGTCGCAGGTCGCCCGGGAGATCGACGTGCACCCGGAGACGCTGCGTTCCTGGGTCCGCCAATACCGGCGGGAGAACAGCAGCGCCCAGAACAGCCCACAGATCGGCATCGACGGACGCGCCCGACTGAAGGAACTCGAACGCCGCAACCGGGAACTCGAAATGGAGAACAGCTTCCTGAAAAAAGCCGCGGCGTACTTCGCGAAGGACCCTCGGTAACGAGCTTGTACGAGTTCATCGAGACGATGCGACTCGACACCGCGAAGTACGCCTACCCCGTCGACTTCATGTGCGAACAACTCGGCGTGTCCAGATCCGGATACTACGAATGGAGAACCCGCCCCGACTCCGCGACCGCCACCCGACGAGCCTACCTTCGATCGGCCATCGAGGAGGTGTTCGCCGCGTCCGACGGCACCTACGGGCACCGACGCGTCCACGCGCAACTGCGGCGCCAAGGCGTGTCCGCCGGGCCGGAACTCGTCCGCCAGCTGATGCGCGAACTCGGACTCGTGCCGTGCCAGCCCCGCCCGAGGCGGTGGGGACTCACCCAGCCGTCGTCCGGCACCGTGCCGGACCTCGTCGGCCGGGAGTTCACCGCAGACACGCCCGGCGAGAAGCTCGTCGGCGACATCACGTACATCCCGACCGGCGAGGGGTGGCTGTACCTGGCGACCGTCATCGACTGCTACACGAAGGAAGTCATCGGGTACGCGATGGACGACCACTACCAGACACCGCTAATCTCCCGCGCCATCCGTAACGCAGGGTCATTGCGTAGTCGAGTAGCTGCTGGTCACGGTGGTGATGAGGTCGTGTGGGCGGCGGTTGGCGC
>NZ_JBHMIM010000171.1:0-1173 GCF_048060115.1 Micromonospora sp. LOL_023 | reverse complement strand
CGGGTGTCGGGGGCGAAGCTGTGCGTACGACATCCCGGACCCGACCCGCCACGACCACTTGAGGCGGATGGGCCGGCGGTGCTGCCGCCGCGTCCGGGTGGGGCGCGTGCGGGGCCTGCTCCGCCGCCCTTGCGGCCGATCAGGTTGAGTCCCGGCACCATCCCGAGGGCGGCGGCTTTCAGGTCGACGCGTCCGGTGGTGGCGGCCTGGGAGATGACATCGGAGATGCCGTTCTCCACCGCGTCGCTGGCCAACCGAGCGGTCACCCCCGAGCCGGCCTTGGCAGCGATCGCCGTACCGACCTTCGCCGCGATCGCCCCACCGGCACCGCCCGCCAGGCCCCTGATCGCCCCCGTACCGAGCGAACCGAGCGCGTCACCGACGGAGTGGATGTCGCCCTGCGCCACATCCTTCGCCAGGTTGATCAACGCACCCGCACCCACCATGCAGGCGACCGCGCCCGCGCCGGCGGTGACCGCCGTGCACGCCAGCCCGGCCACGACCGCGCCGGCGATCGCGGCGACCTCCAGGATGGTGTCCTTGTGTTCCACCACCCACTTCTTGGTGGCGTTCGCCGCGTCCTTCACCACGGTGACGGTCTTCTTCACCACCCGCGTCGCCTTCGCCGCGACCTTCTTCGCCGCCTGCTTGACCTGGGCGACGGTCTGCTTCACCTTCTGTTTCGCCTTCGCGGCCTTCTGCGCCACGTACTTCTTCGCCTGGTTGACTTTCTTCTTGACCGTCTTCTTCGCCTTGGCGTAGGTCTTCTTGACCTTGTTCTTGACCTTCGCGGCCTTCGCCTTGACCTGGTTGACCTTCTTCTTCGCCGCGGTGGTGACCTTCTTCGCCGCGGTCTTGGTGACCTTCTTCGCCTTCTGATAGGCCGCACTGCCGTAACTCGACACACTGGACACCGCACGACGGGTCGCACTCGACACCTTCGACGTCGCCTTCGACGCCAACTTCGCCGCCGCCTTCAACGGGTTGCCCCAGTGCCCCGTCGGGTCGATCGTCGTCAACGGCGTCCCGTCGCCGTACTGGTAGCGGTTCGCCGCGATCGAGTCCGGCACCGGACTGTTCGCGGCCGAATCCCGCGTGTCGAACTGCCCGGTGTCGGTGTTGTACCAGCGGGCGTGCATGTTCACCCGCGACGTCGCCGCGTCGGTCCACTCC
>NZ_JBHMIM010000170.1:0-1244 GCF_048060115.1 Micromonospora sp. LOL_023 | reverse complement strand
CTTGGGTTCAGGGGGTCGTCGCAACACCTGAGTTGATCAAGGAGTTGCGATGGCTAAATTGCTGCCTCGGTTCCGGCGGGTCGCGTTCTGGGACGCTGTCCGGCTGGGCATGTCGAACGAGGAGGCGGGACGACACGCCGGGATCACTCATCCCACTGAGCTGCGGTGGTTCGCCGAGGCTGGTGGGGTGAAGAGCAACGCACCTGCGGCGGCGTCGGGCCGCTACCTGTCGTTCGATGAGCGGGAAGAGATCGCCCTGGCCTTGGCGCGGGGTGAGTCGAAGCGGTCGGTCGCGGCCCGGTTGGGTCGGTCGCCGTCGACGATCTGCCGTGAGGTCGCCCGCAACAGCGGCTGGCGGGGCGCGTACCGGGCCGGACGGGCCGAGGAGAAGGCGATGGAGCGGGCGAAGCGGCCGAAGGTCGCGAAGCTGGCCGCCGATGAGCGGCTGCACATGGTGGTGCAGCACTGGTTGACGTTGCGGTGGTCGCCGGAGCAGATCAGTCTGCGGCTGGTCGAGGCGTTCCCCGACGATGAGGGGATGCGGATCTCACCGGAGACGATCTACCAGTCGTTGTACGTACAGGGTCGGGGCGCGTTGCGGCGGGAGTTGGCAGCGTGTCTGCGTACGGGGCGGGCGTTGCGGCGGCCGCGGCGGCGTGAGGGTGAACGGCGGGGCCGGTTGCGGGACATGGTCAACATCCGGGACCGGCCGGCGGAGGTCGCCGACCGGGCGGTGCCCGGCCACTGGGAGGGCGACCTGATCATCGGCCGCAACGGGGCGTCGGCGATCGGCACGCTGGTGGAACGGTCGACCCGGTTCTGCATGCTGCTGCACCTGCCCGACGGACACCATCCGGTGCAGGTGCGGGACGCGTTGATCGACGCGATCGGGACCCTGCCGGAACAGTTACGCCGGTCGGTGACGTGGGACCAGGGCCGGGAGCTGGCCCGCCATGTCGAGGTGTCGATCGCTGCCGGGATCGACATCTACTTCTGCGATCCGCACTCGCCGTGGCAGCGGGGCAGCAACGAGAACACCAACGGGTTGCTGCGTCAGTACTTCCCGAAGGGCACCGACCTGTCCGTCCACAGTGCTGCACACCTTGCCGCTGTCGCCGCCGAGTTGAACGGACGCCCCCGCAAGACACTCGGTGTCCGCACACCCGCCGAGGCCCTCGCCGAGCTACTATTAGCCCCGTCAGCAGCGTAAACACCCACTGTTGCGACGACCGGTTGAATCCGCC
>NZ_JBHMIM010000169.1:0-1255 GCF_048060115.1 Micromonospora sp. LOL_023 | reverse complement strand
CCTTCCTCAGTAGACGATGGTGGTTCTCTACGCCAACCGTCGTCCACCAGAAAGGCCGCTCATGTCAGTCTCGCATGCGGTCACCGACGTCGTCACGAACCGGTCCGGGAAGGTCGACCTTGGGCGGGTCACCGCACTGGCCGAGATGTTCGGCCAGGTCAGCGATCCGCGTAAATCGAAAGGCGTCCGGCACCCCCTCGCTGCGGTGCTGACCGTGCTGACCATGGCGCTGTTGTGCGGGGCACGTGACTTCCGGCAGGCCGCCGACCGGGTCGCCGAACTCCCGCAACCCCTCCTCGCGGCCGCGGGCGCCCGCCGGCACCCGGTCCTGGGCATCCGGATCCCGCCCGGACGTGACACCCTTCGCAGGCTGACCGCGTCCATCGACGCCACGGTCATGGACCGCCTGATCTGCACATGGCTGAACACCCTGCTCGACGCCCACCCCGGCACCGGACTGGCCCTGGACGGCAAAACCGTGCGCAACACCCATCCCGGCACCGGCCTGGACGTGCAACTGTTCTCCGCCATGCGCCACGACAACGCGGTCGTCGTCGCGCAAGTCCAGGTCCCGGCCGACACCACCGAAGTCACCCAGATCGCCACCCTGCTCGACCCGATCGACATCACCGGCATGACAATCACCGCCGACGCCGCCCACCCCAGCCGCGACACCGCCGCCTACCTGCTCAAACGCGACGCCGGCTACGTCTTCACCGTCAAAGGCAACCGGCCCGGCCTCCTCACCGCGATCACCGACCGGCTCCCCTCAGCCGTCCCCACCCTCGCCGCCGCCACCCACACCGAACACCGCAACGGCCACCGGATCACCCGCACGATCTGGACCGCCCCCGCCGACGGCGTCGACTACCCCGGCGCCGCCCAGGTCTTCCGCATCCGCCGCGACACCTACGACCCCGACGGCCAACGAGTCAGCAAACACATCACGCACGGCGTCACCAGCCTGACCTGCACCGCGACCGAGATCGCCGCCCACGTACGCGGACACTGGGGAATCGAGAACAGAATCCACTGGGTCCGTGACGTCCTGCTCGGCGAAGACGCCCACCACGCCTACCTCGGCAACACCGCCCACACCATGGCGGCCCTACGCAATCTCGCCCTCGCCCTGATCCGCCTCGCCGGTCACACCCGCATCAAACAGATCATGGAACGACACCACGCTGACAAAATGCTCATCCCGGCACTACTCAAAGCAGTCAATTAGTGACTAACCGACTTTGCTTTGGCTCTG
>NZ_JBHMIM010000168.1:0-1286 GCF_048060115.1 Micromonospora sp. LOL_023 | reverse complement strand
ACCTAGTACGGCAGCCGCCATTTGTTAGTTGACCAGGGCGTATTCGCGGTTGAGGCGGGTGCGTTGGTGGTGCCAGCGGGCGCGGGCCTGGTGGCGTCGGCGCCAGGTGAGCCAGTCGATGGCGTGGTCGGGTGGTTGTGGGCGGTGGAGGGCGTCGGCGAGGAGACGTCCGATCTCGGGCACGGTCAGTGGGATCAGTCCGGGTTCGGCCGGTGGTGGCTGGTCGGGTGTGGTCGGCGGGGGTGCCTGGCTGTCGGTGCGGTGGCGTAGCTCGGCGGCGGTGACCGCGCAGACCGCGAGGGCGGCCATGACCAGCACGGTGTGTCGGGCGATCGCGTCGTGGAGGCGGGCCTGGCACTGGTCCAGGCCGAGGTGGTCCTTGCCGAACTCGAAGCATTCCTCGACCGGCCACCGCAGCCCGGCGGCGAGGATCAGCCGCGACACGACCGCAGGCTGCCCCTCGGGCACGTAGCAGTAGTGGAACGCCAGTTCACCGGTGGCCAGGTGACGACGGACGAGGAGATGGTGCCGGGGTGAGGCGGTGGCGATCCACGCCCACGCGTACCAGCGGTGTCCCTTCGACCCCGTGCCGGCCGAGCGGACCTGCCAGCCACGACCGGCCCCACCGACCAGCAGGTCAACGGCCTGTGTGTAGGTCAGCCGGTCACCGGACGGCGTCTGGATCATGAACGTCGAGGCGACCCGCAGCACGTACGCCTGCCCACGTTGTTCGAGGAAGTCCCTCAGTTCGGTGCAGTTGCCGTACACCTCGTCACCGCAGATGACGTCGAAGGTCAGCTCGTCGGCGTACGCGTGGGTGCACAGGTCGATCGCGAGTTGGCCCTTCGTCCGGAACCCCAGCCCCGGAGGCAGCCCGGTACGGGCGGCGGTGTCCGGGTCGGTGACCTGCTCGGCGGGAATCCACTGCCGGGCGGCGATCAGGGCGTGCCCGGTCCGTTCCCGCACGTAGGCCAGGTGCACGGTGTTGATGCCGTTGGAGACCCGACCGGCGCATCCCATGTACTGCCGTTTCACCCCGGAAGTCGCCGTGCCCTGCTTCTGCTGTCCGGTCTCGTCCAACGCCCCGACCGCCAGCCCACGCCGCCGGCGGCGGCCGGCTGCGGTGTCCAACCCGGCCACCGCGTACCGCCGGACCTGGCTCGCCACGCCCTCGGTGTCCCACACCGCCCGGTTCAACAACCGCTGGGTCCGGTCCGGCGTGGCGTCCCCGACATGCTCGGCGATGGTCCACCCGTTGCGTTTCGGCATCCTGCTGACCAGCGCCG
>NZ_JBHMIM010000167.1:0-1327 GCF_048060115.1 Micromonospora sp. LOL_023 | reverse complement strand
CAGGGTCATTGCGTAGTCGAGTAGCTGCTGGTCACGGTGGTGATGAGGTCGTGTGGGCGGCGGTTGGCGCGGCGGGTGGCTCGGGCGATGTTGGTCTCGCCGTTGCCGCGGTGGAATCCGATGGCGGTGTTGCGTAGGACGGCTGCGACAGCGGGGCCGTTGCCGGTGCGTGCCCGGTGGGCGTCCTCGCGGAAGGTCACGTCGCGGACCCAGTGCAGCCGGTTTTCGATGTGCCATTCCAGACGGGCCCATTCCTGCAGGTCAGCAGGTTGGGCGTCGGCTGCGGGCAGTGACGCCACCAGATAGACCGTCTCCCGGGTGCGTTTGCCGGCGATCATGCGGGTGCGGGTGATCCGGACAGCCTGCTGAGCATGAGGAAAGCTGATGCCGCCGGGCGTCTGGAGGGTCAGCGCCTTGATGGTGCGGGTCTCGCGGCGGCCGTGTCCGGTGTCGCGGTGTTGGTCGCCGACGGGCACCTGCGCCCACGGCAGATGCTTGAGCTGGGCGTACAAGGTCGGCTGGTTGGCCTTGACCGATACGTACAGGTGCCCGCCGGCAGCGGCCACGGCTCGGGCGTGGGCGACTTGCGCGTGCAGGGCGTCCGCGACGATCACCACCCCGGCCAGGCTGCCCAGCCGGAGCTTGACCTGTTCCAACAGCGGGGCGAACGTGGGAATTTCGTTCGACTTCGCCGCGACCTGGACCTGCGCCAGAACCACACCGGTCGACGTGTCGTAGGCCGACAGCAGATGGACCCGCCCCTCGGGTAGGACCGCGCCCCGCACCACCTTGCCGTCAACGGCGATGACCCGCCGCGCTGGTGGCGGCGCCGACAGCCGGGAGCGCAGCCAGTCGGCCAGGACAGCGGTCAACGTCTCGGCGTCGATGCGGACCAGCAGCCGCCACAGCGTGGTCAGCACCGGCACGCGGCCGGTGAACCCGAGTCGGTTCCACGCCGGCGCGTCGAGATCGTCGACCCAGTCGCCGATCGCGGCGAACGTGCAAGCCCCGGCCATGACCGCGCACACCGCGACCGTGAGCACGCTGGCCAGGGGGTACCGGATCCCTCGCGGATCACGCGGATCGGGAACCCGCGCCAGGGCCTCCAACAGGCTGAACGTCTCCCCGCTGGCGGGCGTCGTGCCGGACGGGGCGGGGGCGTGCTGACGGATCACGTCGATCAGCGATGATGACATGCGCGGGTGTGGTCCTTCTCGGTGTCATGTTGTCTCAGCAACTCCATGATCACCGACGGGCCGCACCCGTCCTACGTCACCCTCCAATCAGGCCAGTTATACCGTAAACGCTCAGGCCACAAACGCCATCA
>NZ_JBHMIM010000166.1:0-1329 GCF_048060115.1 Micromonospora sp. LOL_023 | reverse complement strand
AGGACCCCGGATGTAGAAAGTGCCCTCTGAACTGGAAGGATAGGAGTTCTGACGCTTCTATCGTTCGGTTCGAGAGGGCACCTCGCAGGTGAGATTACGCTATGACGCGCCGGTGGTGCGCGCGACGTTCGACGACCCGAATCTGGTGTCGTGCGCCGGCCTTGTTCCGGTGATGCGCCTCGCCGCGCAGGCCGGCCTGCACGACGCGGTCGCAGACCGGGTCAGCCTGCCGACCGACAAAGGTGCCAACCCGGCCGGCAAGGTCGCCACGATCGTGGCCGGGATGCTCGCGGGCGCAGACAGCATCGACGACCTCGACATCGCCCGACACGGCGGCATGCGCTCACTGTTCGGCGGCGTGTACGCGCCATCGACACTCGGCTCGTTCCTACGCACCTTCACCCACGGCCACGTCCGGCAGTTGCACACCGCCGCCCGCGACACCCTGATCGGCCTCGCCGCACGGGCGCCGATCCTGGCCGGCGCGGACGTGCTGACCTTCGTGGACATCGACTCGATGCTGCGCCGGGTCTACGGCAAACAGAAACAAGGCATCGGGTTCGGCCACACCAAGATCGGCGGCTACAACGTGCGGCTACGCGGCTACAACCCCCTGGTCGCGACGGTGGCGACACCACTGTCCGCGCCCGTCGTCGCGGCCACCCGGCTACGCGCCGGGAACGCCGGCTCCAGCCGCGGCGCCGCGAGCATGATCGCCGAAACGATCACCACCGCCCGATCCCGCGGCGCGACCGGCGAGATCGTGGTCCGGGCCGACTCCGCCTTCTACTCCAAGGCGGTCATCGCCACCTGCCGACGCCACAAGGTGCGGTTCTCCGTCACCGCCCGGATCGACGCCAAGGTCCACACCGCATGCGACAGCATCGGCGACGACCAGTGGACCGACATCCGGTACCCGCAGGCCGTCTGGGACGAGGAAGAACAGCGGTGGATCTCCGACGCGCAGATCGCCGAAACCGAATACACCGCGTTCGCCGGCACCCGGCAGCAGGTGACCGCCCGGCTGATCGTGCGCCGCATCCGCCGCGACGACCCCACCCAAGCTCCCGGCCAGCAGGAACTCCTGCCCACCTACCGCTACCACGCGGTACTCACCGACAGCCCGTACACCCTCGTCCAGGCCGAAGCCCAGCACCGCCAGCACGCGGTCATCGAGCAGATCAACGCGGACCTGATCGCCGGCCCTCTGGCGCACCTGCCGTCCGGCCGATTCTCAGCAAACGACGCCTGGCTGACCTGCACCGCCATCGCCCACAACCTCACCCGCGCCGCCGGGCACCTCGCCGCCGGCACCTGGACCACCGCCCG
>NZ_JBHMIM010000165.1:0-1365 GCF_048060115.1 Micromonospora sp. LOL_023 | reverse complement strand
GACCCTGATGGCTTATTCGGCCGTGTACCCGTCTCCTTTGGTGGGTCAGTAGGGTTGTGTGGTCATGTCGATGCAACCGAGGCCGTGGCCAGACGTTCCGGAGCAGACCGCGCGGATGGCGCGGGCGGCGTTCCGGAAAGGGAACCTGGCGACGCGGATCCGTGACGAACTCGGCCAGGTGTACGAGGACGCCCGGTTCTCGGCGGCGTTCGGGGTCCGGGGACGGCCGGGGATCTCCCCGGCACAGTTAATGACCGCCAGCGTGTTGCAGTTCTCGGAGAACCTGACCGACCGTCAGGCCGCCGACGCGGTCCGGGACCGGATCACCTGGAAATACGCCCTCGGTCTGGAACTCGACGATCCGGGTTTCGACCCCACCGTCCTGTCGGAGTTCCGGGACCGGCTGGTCGCCGGTGACCTGACCAGCCTGGCCCTGGACGCCCTGCTGCAACGCCTGGCCGGGCTCGGACTGGTCAAGGCCCGGGGCCGCCAGCGCACCGATTCCACCCACATACTCGGCGCGATCCGCGACCTCAACCGCCTCGAACTGGCCGGAGAGACACTACGGGCGGCGTTGGAAGCCCTCGCCGCGGCGGCACCGCACTGGCTCACCTCGGTCATCGACGATTCCTGGACCGGCGTCTACGGCACCCGCGTCGACAACCTGCGCCTACCCGAGAGCCGGACCAGACGCGACGAGTTGATGGTCCGCTACGGCATCGACGGCTACCACCTGCTCGACGCGGCGCACCACCCGGACGCGCCGCAGTGGCTGGCACAGATCCCAGCGGTGCAGACGCTACGCCTGATCTGGATCCAGCAGTTCTACCGGGACACCGACAACGCCGGGCAGGAGGTGCGACGGCGGGAACACGCCCCGGACGGGGACGGTGTCCCGCCCGGCAGAGACCGCGTCATCTCCCCATACGACCTGGACGCCCGATACAGCATCAAACGCGACACCGGCTGGGGCGGCTACAAGGTCCACTTCACCGAGACCTGCGACCCACCGACCGGCACCACCGGCCGGGAAACCGGGCGCGGAGAACACCCGAACCTGATCACGAACGTGGCCACCACCACCGCGACCGTCCCGGACTCGGCCATGACCGCCATCATCCACCAGCGACTGGCCGACAAGGCACTGACTCCCGCCGAACACCTCGTCGACTCCGGATACCCGTCCGCCGAGATCATCGTCACCGCCGCCCGCCGGCACGGGATCACCCTGATCTCCCCGATGCTGATCGACCCGTCCGCCCAGGCCCGCGCCGGGCAAGGCTACGACAAAGCCGCGTTCACCTTCGACTTCGACACCCGCCACGGCGTCTGTCCCCAGGGCAACACCAGCACAAGCTGGTCACC
>NZ_JBHMIM010000164.1:0-1403 GCF_048060115.1 Micromonospora sp. LOL_023 | reverse complement strand
CGTTGGGTGCGGAGCATGGCGTGGAGGACGTCGACGCGGCGGCGGGCGAGGCAGATGAGGGCGGCGTTGTGTTTCTTGCCCTCAGCGCGTTTGCGGTCGTAGTAGGCGCGGCTGAGCGGGTCTGCCAGGGCGGCGAACGCGGACAGGAAGAACGCGCGTTTCAGCTGCTTGTTGCCGCCCTTGGGTGGGTGTTCACCACGGATGCTGGTGCCGGATCGGCGGGTGACCGGGGCCAGACCGGCGTAGGCGGCCAGGTGACCGGCGGTGGGGAACGAGCTGCCGTCGCCGACTTCGAGCAGGATGCGGGCCGCGGTCCTGACTCCGATGCCGGGCATCGAGGTCAGGACCGGGGAAAGAGGGTGCGCATCGAGCATCCCCTCGACCTGTTCGGCGACCTGGTCGCGTTGTCGCAGCAGGTCACGCAGGTTGTCGGCGAGTCGGGGAAGGACGGTTTCGGCGGCGGTGGTGCCGGGGACCACGACGGTCTGCGCGTCGAGCGCGGTGAAGATCTGTTCGACCAGGCGGGCGCCCATGCGTGGCGCGCGGGCCTTGACGATCTCGGTGAGTTTCGCCCGGCCGGCCCTGCGGAATCCGGTGGGTCCGCCGCACCGCGAGATGGCCTCCAGGACGGCGGGGTGCTGCAGTTTCGGGCCGAGGACGCGTTCCAGGGGTGGGTGGATCTGGGTGAGCAGGCCCCGGATGCGGTTGCCAAGGCGGGTGACCTCGCCGGCGAGGTCGTCGTCGTAGCCGACCATCACCTCCAGTTCTGCCAGGGCGTCGTCGCCGGTGTCGACCCGACGCAGGGTTGTGAGGCAGGGTACGGGCGGCGTCGGCGATGACGTACGCGTCGCGGGCGTCGGTCTTCGCGGTCCCGGGGTGCAGGTCGGCCAGCCGGCGCATGACCAGACCGGGCAGGTAGGCCACCTGGTGGCCGCAGGCGCGGGCGACCGCGACGGGCAGCGCGCCGATCGAGGCGGGCTGGTCGACCACGGCCAGGATCCGGCCGTGCCGGGCGAGTTTGTCGAACAGTTTCCGTAGCCCGGTTTCGGTGTTGGGCAGCGTCGCGTCGTGCAGCCGCCTGCCGTCGCGGTTCAACGCGACCGCGTGGTGTCCTTCCTTGCCGACGTCGAGTCCGATGAAGACGCCGAACCCGTCGTGCACAGCCTGCCCTCCTCACCGCGATGGCCTGGCTCGGCCGCTGGTCACGGCGCCGGACTGCCGGCATCCACGTTACGGAGAGACCTACCCCACGACGGGGTGGCCGGGTCCCTATCAGCGGTCCGCCGACGCCACCCGGCCCGGCGACAACACCCCCCGGATCATGCGTACGACAGGGGCATTCAGTCATACCGAGCCGGGCGACCGAGCCGTCCCCGGCTGGGGACGATCAAAAAGGTAACGGG
>NZ_JBHMIM010000163.1:0-1449 GCF_048060115.1 Micromonospora sp. LOL_023 | reverse complement strand
GGACACGAGGCGAGTTGCGGAACGAGCGCGACTCCTGATGATCTTTCGGGTGACTAGCCTCGAAGTTCATCGCTGGAGCCGCGCTCGTGACGTCATCATCCTTGATCGACCCCGTTGTTGACCACCTCGCTGATCTGGCGTTGTGGGAAGCCGAACTCGCCGCTGACCCGGCTCCGGCCGATCCGCTGTGGCTGGTGTCGCCGCTGGTGGCCCGGCTGGCTCGAGTACCGGATCCGCGGCGGCTGCGCGGGCTGCGTCATCCGTTGCTGGTGATCCTGGTCCTGACCGCGTGCGCCACCCTCGTGGTCGGTAACGACGGTCTGACCGCGATCCGGCAGTGGGCGGCCCGGACCCCGCAGGACGTGCTGCACCGCCTTGGTGCCCGCCGTAACCCGCTGACCGGCCGATACCTGGTGCCCAGTGAGCGCACCTTCCGGCGGGTCCTGGCCGCGGTCGACGGCGATGCTCTCGACACGGCGACCTGCGGATACGCCGCCGATGTGGTGCGCGGCGACGCCCCCGTCCCGCAGATCCCCGCCGCCCCCGGCGAACCCGCCGAACGCGAACAGCGCCGCGCGGTGACACGGACGCTCACGCACCCGGCGCCAGCGGGACTGTTACCCGCCGTCGCGGTCGACGGGAAACTGCTGCACGGCACCCGCACCGCCGGCGGGCAGGTGTTCCTGGTCGCCGCGGTCACCCACGACACTGGTGTGATCCTGGGGCAGCGACAGGTCGCCGACAAACGCGGCGAGAGCACCGTGACCGAAGACCTACTCACCCCGCTGAACGTGGCCGGCATGCTGCTCACCCTGGACGCGCTGCATACCAGCAAGAAGACCGCCCGGCTGATCACCGACACCCTCGACGCCCACTACCTGCTGATATTGAAGGGCAACCAGCCGCTCGCCCTGCAGGCCGCCCAGACGTTGCTGTCCGGCACCGACACCGAGTTCGCCGACCGAACCGACATCGACTCCGATCGTGGGCACGGACGCACCGAACGCCGCACGATCCGCGTCGCCGCCTGCGACGACAACGTTTTCCCCGGCGCCCGGCAAGTCTTTCGGCTCCGCCGCGACACCGGCGGCCTCGATGGTGTGCGCACCAGCAAACAGATCATCTACGGCATCGTCAGCCCGACCGCCGAGCAGGCCAGCCCGCAGCACCTCAACGCGTATGCGAGAGGGCACTGGTCGGTCGAAAATCGTCTGCACTGGACCCGAGACGTCACCTTCAGCGAGGACGGTTCCCAGCTCAGGACGGGTGCGGCTCCCCGCAACCTGGCCGCCATGCGCAACCTGGCCCTGAACACCTTCCGCCTCGCCGGACGCGCCAACATCGCCCACACTCGCCGTGACCTGCACGATCGCGCCGACGCCTTCGCCGTCTACCGCATCTAACAAACCGTGATCAAATCAGGCATAGAGGAACAACGCCGGGGCCGTG
>NZ_JBHMIM010000162.1:0-1458 GCF_048060115.1 Micromonospora sp. LOL_023 | reverse complement strand
CCTTCGCCGTCTACCGCATCTAACAAACCGTGATCAAATCAGGCATAGAGGAACAACGCCGGGGCCGTGCCTGTAGTTCGGGGCGATCTGGGAGGGCTGTCAGCGACGAGAGCTCTTCGGTGAGCGCTTGAACTGTCAGGCCATACACGGCACCGCAAAGCTCTTCGACTGTTTCATCGCTCATGTGGGCGCCAACATGCAGAGTGAGACTCTCTTTCAACTCCGTGCGCGCGGCTGACGCTTGTGAAAGTTGGTGTTTCTTTCCTGCCGTATGAGGTGCTATTTCAACGGCGAGGCGAAGGCATATGTTCTCGAAATCGGGAGAGCTCAGGTAGTCGGCTATCGCAGTTGACGCTTCAAGGCTGAAACCTACTATTCCGTCTAATCCCGCCAGCATTGCTTTCGCGGTCGGAAGCGCCCTGCGCGTTTTCTTAACCGAGTGCTGTGCCCGCCAGGAGGAATATATTGCGGTTCCGGCTTTTATTGCTACTGCACCCGCAATTCGGCCTATTGCTGGTCCCAGTGCCTTGGCTGCGAGTGGTTCGAGTCCGGTTATCAAGTTGATCTTCTCCTGGCGTTTCAAGGGGTTGGGCGTAAACGACGTTGTTGTATTGTGATTTAGGGGTACTCGGATGACTATGGTGGCATAGTCTCGCGAAGCAGCCAAACCGGTGTCGGGTAGGTGGCCGTCGATTAGTGCGTGATGAGGCTTTGGCACCCGAAGTGGAAACTGTCCTACTGTGGGCCGTTAGGTGTCGGGTCCTGCATGCAGCAGCGGAAGGGCTATCGCTGCTGGCGGGTCTAGCGCTGGTGTCTAGGTGACATACTCGTCTCAGCTCCGATCCAGTTTCGCGACGTCCGACGATGTTGAGACGTACCGGCCAGGGTCTTGTCAATGCTTACGGTGCTGACCAGCCACAGCGGAGAATTCCGCGTTCCTGCATCGTCGGCTGGGACGTCTGTACCGAGGTGGTGCCGAAGTCCGGCGTGCTGGCTGGTTCGCTGCCTCGGACGAGCAGGTCACAGGGCTCGCGCTCCCGGATCGGGTACTGCCGTTAGGGCGTGGCGCACGGGTTCTCTAGCAGTTTAGGCAAGTAGTTCTGATAGGCCACGAGACCATGATCGTTACTTCACCCCTGCGCGGTCAGCCCGGTTGCTGTCGACAGCAGCGGTGACAGCAACCAGGCCGGACATGGGGAGCCATGGAAGGCGGGTGACGGACCCGTGCCCGAGGTCAGAGACGTATGCGGACCCTGCCGGACGGGGCGCGCAGAGCTTACAAGCGAGGGGTCGCAGGTTCGAAACCTGCCGCGCCCACCCATCCCGACCAGCGACGGAGCGTCGTCGAGGGCCAGCCCGTCCGGCCCTCGGTGGGGCCAGATCGACTTGCAATGCCACTTAACGTAAGTTGATCATGGTGTTGGGCTGGGGTTTCGTGGCCGTGTTGGTGTCGCGGCG
>NZ_JBHMIM010000161.1:0-1467 GCF_048060115.1 Micromonospora sp. LOL_023 | reverse complement strand
GAACCGAACGATAGAAGCGTCAGAACTCCTATCCTTCCAGTTCAGAGGGCACTTTCTACATCCGGGGTCCTGCCGGTCCAACCTTCATCGGTGGATCGAGGCTGAGGCGGCCGGCGTCGATTACATCGGCGGCGTGGACTCGGTCAACGCCCTGGTCCGTGGGCTCGCCCGTGATGCTGAGCCGGTCGTCGTGGTCGTGGACGCGGTCGACGAAGCGGTCGACAGCGGCGAGGCCCGGCGTGAGCGTGGTTCTCCGGTGGTGGAGCAGGTCCTAGCGCCGCTGGTGGCCGCCGCCGGGCGGATACCGCTGCGGATGATGATCGGCACCCGATCGCATCTGGTCGACGCTCTAGGCCAGCCGGTCCGGCTGATGGATCTCGACCGCCCGGAGTTCGCCGACCGCCACAGTGTGCACCGGTACGCACGGCGATGCCTGACCGAACTGGTCGACACCTCCCCGTACCGGGGACAGCCCGCGGCCTTCGTGGACGCGGTCGCCGACGCAGTCGCGGCTAGCGCGGGTGACTCCTTCCTGGTCGCGTTGATCACCGCCCGCAGCCTCGCGTTGCGCCCGGAACCGGTCGCCAATCCCTACGATCCGGCATGGCGGGCCGGGCTTCCCCGGCACGCCGCCGACGCGATGAGCCAGGATCTCGACCAGCGGTTGCGCGGCCAGGCCTCCCGCGCCCGTGACCTGCTGCTACCCCTCGCCTACGCCGAAGCCACCGGCTTGCCGTGGGAAGACCTGTGGCCCCGACTCGTGCATGCGCTGACCGGACGGCCGTGCACGAACACCGACCTGGAATGGCTGATCGAGCAGGCCGGCTACTACATCATCGAAACCAGCCTCGACCGCCGCTCGGTGTACCGCCTGTACCACGAATCCCTTTCCGAGCACCTGCGGGAGGACCGCGACACCGAAGCCGACCAGGCCACGATTGTCGATGTCCTGGCCGACCGGGTCCCCCGGCTGGTCGACGGTACCCCGGACTGGTCCCGCGCCCACCCGTACACGGCGGCGACCATCGCCACCCACGCCGCTGGCACCGACCGCCTCGACGCACTGATCACCCAGCCGCGGTTTCTGCTCGACACGCCCCCGGCTCCGCTGGCAGCCGCATTACCCCACACTCGTACCCCGGATGGCCACGCGGCCGCTGACGCCTACCGCCGCGCTCTCGCCCGGATCCGTACCGCCCCCACCGGCCAGCGCGCTGCCTACCTGCAACTCACCGCCCGCTGTGCGCGCGCCCCGAAACTCGCCCAGGCGATCGCGGACAGCGGCCTACCGCTGCCATTCGCCACCGACTGGGCATCCTGCCGTCTGCCCACACCCCACCACACCATCACCGGCCACACCGGTTTGGTGCGTTCGGTGGTGGTGGGGCAGCTCGACGGCCGCCCGGTCATCGTCTCCGCCAGCGACGACGAGACGGTGCGGGTGTGGGACGCCGCCACCGGCACCCC
>NZ_JBHMIM010000160.1:0-1479 GCF_048060115.1 Micromonospora sp. LOL_023 | reverse complement strand
TGGTCGTTGCAAGGGGCATGGCCGTCGATCCGTTGCTGTGCTCGCGGGAGGAGCTGCTTGCCCTCGTCGCGAGCCAGGCGATGGTGATCGACAAGCTTCAGGCGCAGGTCAACGACCTGCGGGCGGTGGTGGTCGAGCTGCGGCGGCGGTTGGACGCCGATTCGTCGAACTCGTCGCGTCCGCCGTCGTCAGACAGCCCGTTCAAGCGGCCACCGCCGAAGACCTCCGGCATGCCCGGTAGCGACGGGCCCGCCCGTAAGCAGGGAAAGCAGCCCGGTGCGGCGGGGAAGAACCGCCGTCAGGTCGACAACCCCGACGAACGGATCGGGGTCGAGCCGCACGCGTGTACCGGCTGCGGCACCGGACTGGCCGACGCCGACTACCGGCGGCAGGTGTTCGAGGCGTCGCCTCCACCGCCGCCCAGGGTGGTCCAGTACGACGTGGCCGAACGCCGATGCCCGTGTTGCGGGCAGGTCAACCAGGGCCGGGCTCCCCGCTCCGTGACCGGCCGGGTCCAGTGGGGACCCGGAGTGTCCGCCCGCGCGGTCCTCGCCCCGATCGGTCACCATCTGCCCTACGCGCGGGCCGCGGCGCTGTTGGAGACGCTGGCCGGGTTGCCGGTGTCGACCGGGTTCCTGGTCAACGCCCGCCGCCGCGCCGCGACCCTGTTGGACCCGTTCATGGTCCGGGTCCGCGAGTTGCTGCACCACGTCGGGCTGCTGCACGTCGACGAGACCACCGCCCGCGCCGGCGGGGGCCGCGCCTATCTCCACGTGGCCTGCAACGACACCTACACGGCGATGCACACCGGCGGACGCACCAACGGCGACATCGACGACGGCGGCATCCTGCCCGACTACACCGGGATCATCGTCCGTGACGGATACGCCGGCTACCAGCACCACATCGACGCGGTCCACGCCTGGTGCGGCGCCCACACCCTGCGAGACCTCAAGGGCCTGCACGACGCGGACCCCGCCGGACAACCCGGCGCGCAGATGATGGCCACCACCCTGGTCATGGCCCTGCGCGACACCCGGACCGCCCGTGACGCCGGCCACACCGCGCTGCCCGCCGACCGGCTGGCACACCTGCGATCAGCCTACGCCGGAGCAATCGCCGTGATGCGCGACGACAACCGGGCCACCACCAGGACACCGCTACAGGAACGCGGATGGAGCCTGGCCAACCGGTTCGACACCCACCGCGACATGATCCTCGCCTTCCTCCACGACCTGTCGATCCCGTTCACGAACAACGCGGCGGAGCGCGAGATCAGACCGGTCAAAGTCAAACAACGCGCCGCCGGCTGCTGGCGCACCCTCGACGGCCTCGCCGACTTCGCGATCATCTGGTCCTACCTGTCGACCGCCACGAAACACGGCCTCGACCACCTCGACGTCCTCGTCGAACTGTTCACCACCGGACCCTGGCTACCACCCGACCCGACCCCCGGCTGACCCGCCGCCACCACCACCA
>NZ_JBHMIM010000159.1:0-1493 GCF_048060115.1 Micromonospora sp. LOL_023 | reverse complement strand
CTTGGATGTCCAGATTCCGTCGTGGCTGAATCATATTTTGGAGTTCTTCGTCGGTCAGCGGTGGCCGGTCGGGAGTGAAAGCGGTCTGGTGGACCACTCCAGGGAGTGGGAGAAGCTGCGTGACGCGTTGGATGCTGCCCGTGCGAAGGTCGTGCAGCAGCGTTCGGTGGCGCCGGATGTTCTCTCCGGGAGGTTCGCCGATGGAGTCGACGAGTCCCTTGAGCGGGTTGTTCAGAACATCGACTACCTGCGCGGTGCCGTCGAGGAGATGCGTAAGGACCTGAAGAACGGCGCGGCTGATCTTCAGGAAGCCAAGATCATGATTGGCATCCAGTTGGCGCTGCTCGCGATCCAGCTGGCCTGGCTGATCTATTCCCTGTTCGGGGCGCTCGCGATCCCTGCGGTCGTCGCTGGATTCCGGGCCGTCATCACGGCGATCCTCCGGCAGATCTTTGTCGAGGTCGCGCAGGAGTTGGCGCAGGAGCCGCTGCTGATGTTGCTGATCCAGGCTGTCCAGAATGACCGGAACTACCGGGAGGGTGTCAACTGGGACGCGATCCGGGCCGCGGCCATCCAGACGGTCATCCAGGCCGGCGCGGCCGGTCTGACGAACTTCGGTGCCCAGTCGTTGATCGGATGGGCCGCGGGGAAGGTCGCGAAGATCGACCGGGCGCTGCCCGACGGCACCGTGTTCATCAAGAGCGACTGGGTCTTCCGGACCGGGTCGATCCTCACCAAGGGTGGGGCGCAGGCCGCGGTGGCGATTCCCGCGGAGCTGGCCGGGCAGGCCGCGGTCGGTGCGCCGATCGAAGTGCGGTGGGGTACCGCGACGAGTGCCTTCGTGAGTGGTCTGCACGAGTCCAACGCGTCGACTCCCACTCAGCTCGCGGAGTCGGTGAATCTGCCGTCGATGACCGGTTGGGACGACGCGTTCCGGCCGTTGCCCGATGACGGCGGGTCCGTGGAGGGCCGGGACGTGTCGGATACCGCCGAGGGCCGGCTGCCCTGGGGTGACAGCGATTCGGTCCACGGCGGTGACGCGACGCGGTTCGGGGATGACGACAGTTTCGTCGGTGACGATGCGACGTTGGTCGGGGATGACGACAGTTTCGTCAGTGACGATGCGACGTTGGTCGGTGACACCGACAGTGTGGCCGGTGACGACGACCAGGAGGCCTCCTGGATCGGGGAGGTGTCGGAGCAGCGGCTGCTCGGCGATGACGGGTCGGGTGTCTGGTCTGATGACGGTTCCCAGGGCTGGGCGACCGACGACGAGGATGACCGGCTCCTCGACTATGCGGCTGGGAACGTACTGGCAGGCGGCGGGGTTCCTGGTCTGGTCGGGCTCGGGACCGGCTTCCAGACCCAGCAGGGGGCCGCCGGTCAGGGGGCTGCGGGTCAGGGGGCTGCGGGTCAGGGCAACGGCCGGGCTGTCGACGGCTCGGGTGCCGCTGCCGGGTCGACCGACACGACCGCGCCGGGCAGCGCTGACC
>NZ_JBHMIM010000158.1:0-1494 GCF_048060115.1 Micromonospora sp. LOL_023 | reverse complement strand
AAATCTTCTCGATAAGCGCAAGATCGCCGAGGAACAGCGGGTGCCGGGGTGTCGGGGTGGGTGGCTCGACCATGTGTAACGACCCCGGCCCCCGGGTCATTCCAGAGATCCGGGCCGGGTCGCGTACCACTGCGATGACCTCGTGGCTGGCGGCGAGTACCTAGGCGTCGACCCCATCCGCAGCATCATGTCCCCGTATCCGGTTCTGGCTCGGGTGGCGCAAGATGGGCTGATGCCTGTCGTCGAGGCGGTGACCACGGTCCCCGTACCACCGGATCTCGCCTTTGCCGTGTCCCAGACCACCACGCCGGTTCGGCACCGTTGGGACCCGTTCATCCGGGCGCAGCACTTCGTCGACGGTGCCACCCGCCCAGGCAAGGGCGTACGCACGTTCACCCGGTCCCGGCACGGGCTGACGATGGTCAGCGAGTACGTCTCCTACGCCCCACCGACCAACGTCGGCATGAAGATGGTGCGCGGGCCGTGGTTCTTCGAAATGTTCGCCGGTGGCTGGCGGTTCACCCCCGCCGCCGAGCCCGGTCACACGGTCGCGACCTGGCGGTACAGCTTCCGCTGCCGCCCGGGGCTGCTGCGCCCCATCGCCGACCGGGTCGGGCGGTGGCTGCTGCGCCGCGACATCCGCCGCCGCATCGCCGGCTACGCGGCCGGCTGCACCGACCCGGAGGTGCTCGCCGCCGCCTGTCGGTCACTGCCCGGTTGAGGCTGCGGGCAGAATGCGGGTGGTCGACGTGGCGTGGGCCAGCGGAATCGGATCGGGCTGGCCGGCCCAGGCACCGGTCAGCACCGCGTCACCGGTCAGCTGGGCGGTGCCGAGGCGGCGCAGCACTGTCAGCTCGACCGTGTCTGTGCCGATCACCGTCCGATCGCCGGAGATCACCCGCCGGATGGTGCCAATGACAGGAACATCGACGCCAGCCGTACCGGTGCTGGTGATCTCCATGCTGGGCGCGCGGCCCACCAACTCGCCGTCGACCTCGATGAACTCCGTCGCCTGACCGGTGTCCGCAACGATGGCGCTGGCCAGGGCGGCGACGTAGACCGGGTCGCCGCAGCCGTCGTACACCCACCGCCGGCCGAGTACCGAATGTTCGACGGTGTCGATCAGCCACTGCTCCGCACCGACCAACGGAGCTCCCCGGTAGGTCAGCGGCACCTGGTACACGGGCCCGTCACCCGGCCGGACCAGGAACGTCTCGATGCCGACCTGCCCCGCCGGGTCGTCGAACCGGTACGCGGCGACGCGGGTCAACTCGCCTGCGCCCGGATCTTGATACCAGTCCCGACCTGGGAGCCAGGCCGCCAACAGCTCGAGTTTCGTCGGCCGCAGCTCTGCCCGGTGCAGCAATGCCATCCGCCGATCGTAACTGCCATGGAGATCGACGGCGGAGCACGCGTCGAGCACGCGTCGAGGGCCGGACCCCAGGGGGTGGGGGTCCGGCCCTCGCGCTGTCGGTTGTCTCGGTGCCTGCCGCA
>NZ_JBHMIM010000157.1:0-1498 GCF_048060115.1 Micromonospora sp. LOL_023 | reverse complement strand
CCTCCTGATGTGATGTGTGTCGTTGGCCGGGTCCCGCGTACGCGGGACCCGGCCAACACGCGTCCGCAGCTGCGGGGCCAGACGTCGTTCCGCGTCTGCGCCCAAACCCCTACGGCAGGTCCCAGCAGGAAGGCTGTGCCGTGTCTGTGGGCCAGCTGTGCCCACCGGTGCGCCAGGATGAGGCGATGACGACGACGTCGGTTCGGGACCGGATCGAAGCGGTCCTGCGGTCGTGGGACAGCTACGAGCGCCACCGCGGCACCAACCCGGTCATCGACTACGACTGCGCACCGCTCGACCAGGCCGCCGCGCCGCCGACACCCGCGACCAGCCGGGTCGCCGTACTCGCGGAACTGACCGCCATCGCCGACGAGCCGGCCTGCCGGGCCGACGATCGGCTGCGGGCCCGGGTCGACGCGGACATCGCCTACCTACGGGCCATGCTGGGGCAGCGGTTGCCGCTGGCCGAATACGTCCGGCTGACCCAGGGCTGCGGCGTGGCGGGCTGGCCGGACGGGTACGTCGCGCAGGTCGGCGAGCGGGCCAGGGCCTGCCTGGCCGCCCTCGACATCGACTGGGACGGCCGGACCCTCACCCAGCTGGCCCGCGCCGAAGGCGTCCTGCGGCGTCGGGACGCCCCGGACGCCATCGACCAGGCGGCGGCCGACCTGGCACCACTGGTACGGGCGGCGACCGGCACCGACGCGCCGTACCAGCTGACGGTCGAGTCCGCCGAGGTGGACGCCTACTGGTCGTACTGGCTCGACGGGGCCGGCGCTGCCGCCCGGCTGCGGCTGAACCGGCACCGCGCCGAGTTCACCGAGACACAGGCGCGGGTGTTCGCTCTGCATGAGGTGCTCGGGCACGCCCTGCAGTCGGCCAGCTGGTACGCGCGGTGGACGGCCACCGACGACGGCGTGGTACGCCTGCTGTCGGTCCACACGAACACACAGGTGCTGCTGGAAGGGCTGGCGCAGGCATTGCCGCTGTTCGTGATCGGCGACGACGCCTCGGCGGTGGCGCGGGTGCGGCTGGCGCACTACACCCAACTGGTCCGGGCCGGGCTGCACCTGGCGATCAACGACGGCGTGTCGGTCGCCGACTGCGTGACGTGGGCGCGGGCCCGGGTGCCGTTCTGGACCGAGGAGGAGATCGGCAACGCGTTGACCGACCGGAGCGTGGATCCGCAGCTTCGGTCGTACCTGTGGGCGTACCCGGCCGGCATCGACTGGTTCGTGGCGCTCGCCGACCGGGGCGGCACCGACGTCGGCGCGGCGGTGCTGCGGGCCGCGTACCGGGGGCCGTCGGCCCCGGCCGGCCTGGCGGCGCTCTGGCCGGCGGGCCCTGCCATCGGCGGACCGGGGACCGACACCTGACAGATCACAGTGTGGACGGTGACTGGTATCGGACGGATCATGGTGGTCGGGTGGCACGGCCCCGGCGTTGTTCCTCTATGCCTGATTTGATCACGGTTTGTTAGATGCGGTAGACGGCGAAG
>NZ_JBHMIM010000156.1:0-1564 GCF_048060115.1 Micromonospora sp. LOL_023 | reverse complement strand
TGCAAGTCTGGCGCCGGGGCCACGGACCTCACGGGTCACGCATTGTCGCTTCGAGCACGCCGGTCAGATTTTCGGTTCCCGACCGAGGCCCCCGGGCGGCCTACCCACTGGTCGATCATGGTTGCACGAAAGGGAACAAGGGGATGGGTGACAGGCCGGTCGAGGAGATCCCGGACGCCGACAGTGAACAGGTCTGGCAGCGGGTGTGTGCCGTCGATGTGGCGAAGGAGTCCGGGATGGTGTGTACCCGGCTGCCGTCCGGGAGCGGGCGGCGGGTGAGCCGGGTGTGGAAGGTCGCGGCGACCACGAACGCGGTGGGTGACCTCGCCGCCGAACTGGTCGCGGCGGGGGTGGAGAAGGTCACCGTGGAGAGCACGTCGGACTACTGGCGGATCTGGTTCTACCTGTTCGAAGCGGCGGGTCTGGACGTGCAGCTGGTCAACGCCCGGGACGTCCGTAACGTGCCCGGACGGCCGAAGACCGACAAACTCGACGCGGTGTGGCTGGCCAAGCTGACGGAGAAGGGCCTGTTGCGGCCGTCGTTCGTGCCGCCGGCGGCGATCCGGGCGTTGCGGGACTACACCCGGATGCGGGTGGACCTGGTCCGGGACCGGACCCGCTACTGGTCGAGGCTGGAGAAACTCCTCGAGGACGCCCTGATCAAGGTGTCGTCGGTGGCGTCGACGTTGAAGACGCTCTCGACGCGGGACATGGTCGAGGCGTTGATCGCCGGTGAACGTGACCCTCAGGTCCTCGCCTCGCTGGCACACGGGCGGCTACGTCGCAGACACGACGCTCTGGTGGAGGCGCTGACCGGCCGGTTCGACGCCCACCACGGCGAGCTGGCCCGGATTCTGCTCGACCAGATCCGCCGTCTCGACACCGAGATCGCGAACCTCACCGAACGGATCGGGCAGGTCATCGACGACATCGACCCACCCCCACCCGCCACCGCCACCGACGACGCCGACGCCGAGGGCGGTGACATCCACCTCGCCGCCCGGCGGCGGCTGGCCGAGATCCCCGGTATCAACACCGAGTCCGCGCAGCTGATCATCGCCGAGATCGGTCTGGACATGACCCGGTTCCCCACCGCCGGGCACCTGGTGTCCTGGGCGAAGCTGTCTCCCCGCACCATCCAGTCCGGTACCAGCCTCACCGCCGGCGGGACCGGCAAGGGCAACCCGTACCTCAAAGGCGTCCTCGGGATGGCCGCGGCGACAGCCGCCCGCGGCCACACCACGTTCCTGTCCGCACGGTACCGGCGACTGGTCACCCGCCGGGGCAAGGGCAAGGCCCTGGTCGCCGTCGCCCGTTCCATCCTCGTGATCATCTGGCACCTGCTCGCTGATCCGACGGCCCGCTACCACGACCTCGGCGCCGACCACCACGACCGCCGGATCAACACCACCCGCAGAACCAACAGCCTGGTCCGACAACTCGAAGCCCTCGGCCACACCGTCACCCTGCAACCCGCCGCCTAAACCTCACACCCCAACCCCGCCCGGGTCGACCCACCGACACCGGGCCACCCCCGCACACCCAAAACCCGCCGTGGTACAGG
>NZ_JBHMIM010000155.1:0-1638 GCF_048060115.1 Micromonospora sp. LOL_023 | reverse complement strand
CCTCAATCCGTCAGAGAGCGTTGATCCCTGCTGATCGTTCCGGCTTGGCCGTTTTGTCCGCCTGTGGCGGGTGTGGATCTGCCACGTGTCGCTGCGGATGCGCGGGGTCTCCAGGCCCGGGATACAGCCTTTCTGCTGGTAGGTGCCGGTGTGGCGGTCAGGTGGTTAGTGGCAGTTGGCTGAGCCGTTGCCAGCAGAGGGTGAACGCTTCGGCCCAGGGCCAGGTGTCGGGGATGGACAGGACGCGGCGGCGGGCGTGGGTGGCGAGTTTCGCGGGTAGGTGCAGGATCCGGTAGCGCAGGGTGTCGGGTTCGGCGTGGGCGAGGTCGGGTTGGTCGTGCAGGCCGAGGAGCCGGGTCCAGGCGTCGAGGTCGGCGGCGATGTTCGAGGCGAGGACCCAGCCCTGGTTGACGGTCCAGTCCTTCGAGGGCAGGTTGCGTAGTCCCATGGCCTTGTTGGTGCGGACTCTGTCCTCTACCCCGGCGTGACTTCTGTGCAGGGCGTCGAGCCATTGCGGCTGGTGCGAGCCGCGCACACCCGCGATCCGGGTGATGTTGGTGGCGACGATCGCGTATCGCCAGCCGGTGCGTTTCTCCAGCGCGGTGAGGTTCTTCGCGTGCCGGGCCGACGGCCCGGTGCGACGTACGAGCAGCCGCAGCTTGCCGTTCCAGTTGTCCAGACGCCGGTTCAGGCCGGTCAGCTCGGCGACGTGGGCCTTCTCGACGGCGGTACCGTCCTGCTGGAGACTGTCGTCCCAGGCGGTCTCGGGCAGTTGGGCGATGGCGGTCTCGTCGGTGTCGGTGATGGTCCAGCCGACGGTGAAGCGCACGCTACGCCACGCCCGGTTCATCTGCTCGATGTGTTCCACGAGGTCGTGGGTGGCGCCGGCCCCGTCGACCCTGATGAGGATCTTCCGTCGGTAGGCGACCGGTAGCTGGTCGATCGCGTCACCCAGCACCCGGATATGGTCGCTGACAGTGTTTGATCCGGCGTTGCCCGGACGGAGCAGCATGGCCAGACTTTCCGCGGTGTTGGCACACCAGGCCCCCAGCGGATGGTGTCCGTAACCCTTCTTGAACGTGGCCGCCGCGCCCTGCTTGTCACTGTGCGCGGTGATCAACGTGGCGTCCATATCGATGACCACCCATCCGGTCAACTGTTTCCCGGCCACGCGCAGCCACGGAAACCCCTGCGGTCGGCCGGCGAGCAGATCCCACACCCGGGCGCGGACCTTCGCCCGCGCTGTGGCGATCCGGCGTAGGCAGGTGTCATCGAGCTCGGCCAGAGCCCGGCGGACGGTCGATTCCGACGGTGGATCCGCGAATACCAGAGCCTGATGCGCGAGTAGCCCGATGTCGGACATGCTCGTCGCACCGAGCACGATCGTGGTCGCCAGACAGACCAGGACCGTGCCCCGGTCCCACCACCCCGGCCCCGTGCCCCGGGGCAGGACCTTGTTCAACGCCCCGGTCAGGCCGGTCCGGTCCGCGCACTGCCGCAGCAACACCGCGCCCGCGTGACCGACCAGACCCTTCCCACCCGAGGCCACGACCAGCCGCTGAGCCCACCCGCTACTCTTACTCACCAGAAAGGTGCACCCGATTCCATCATGGATATGATCTAGACACTCACATCCTT
>NZ_JBHMIM010000154.1:0-1650 GCF_048060115.1 Micromonospora sp. LOL_023 | reverse complement strand
CAATGCTGCGTAGCTTAAGTTGATCTTGGGGTGTGGCCTGCGGTTGTGTGGCTGCTGTCGGGTGGTTCGGCGTGGCGGGCTGCGTGCCGACGGGGTTGGCTGTTCTGATTCCGGGTCATGTCGGTGGATGCGGTGGTGCGGCCGGACCAGGTCACGCTCGGGGTGTTGATTTCGCGGGTGTCGCGGGAGGAGGTCGACGCCGCGGTCGAGGTGTGCGGGGTGCGGGAGCAGCGGTCGGACGGGAAGTTGCCGGCGCATGTGGCCGTGTATCTGACGTTGGGGCTGACGTTGTTCCCCGACGATGACTACACCGAGGTCGCGGCCCGGGTCACGGGGTCGTTGGACCGGTTCGGGTGTTGGGACGCGGGGTGGAGCGTGTCGACGTCGAGCGCGATCACCCAGGCACGGAAACGGTTGGGCCGTCGGGTGTTCGACGAGGTGTTCGCGCGCACGTGTGGGCCGGTCGCGGGCGGGTCGGGCCCGACCGCGTCGGTGGCCGCGTTGGGCACCGCGCGGGGGTCGTTCCTACGCCGGTGGCGGCTGCTGGCGATCGACGGGTTCACCGTCGATGTGCCCGACAGCGCCGCGAACGCGGCCGAGTTCGGCTACGCCGGGTCCGGGGAGAACCGGTCGGCGTACCCGAAGGCACGGGTCGTGGCCCTCGCGGAGTGCGGCACCCACGCCTTCGTCGCCGCGGAGATCGACGCCTACGCGGTGGGTGAGAAGACCCTCGCGCAGCGGCTGTATCCGCGGTTACGCGGTGACGAACTGCTCGTCGCGGACCGGGGGTTCCACTCCTGGCAGGCGTGGGACACCGCCGTCGCGTCCGGTGCGGCGCTGGTGTGGCGGGCGCCGACCCAGCTCGACCTGCCGGTCGTGCGGGTACTGCCCGACGGCACCTGGATCACCGTCCTGATCAGGCCGACGGTCCGGGGTGCCCGGCGGGAGCGGCTCCTCGCGGCCGCCCGCGCCGGGGCCGACCTGACCGACGTCGACACGGTTCCCGACGCGTTCGACGAGCAGGGCCTGCCGGTCGTCCACCTCGCGAGGGTGGTCGAGTACACCGTGCCCGACCGGGTCGGTAACGGCACCGGCGAGGTCATCACCCTGATCACCAGCATCGTCGACCCCCACGACGCCCGCGCCGACGAACTCGCCGCCGCGTACCACGAACGCTGGGAGGAGGAAACCGGCAACGACCAACTCAAGACCCACCTACGCGGCCCCGGCCGGGTCCTGCGTTCCCGCCTGCCGGACCTGGTCCATCAGGAGATCCGGGCCTACCTGATCGTCCACCACGCGATCACCGCGCTGATCGCCGAGGCGTCAGCCGCCGCCGACATCGACCCCGACCGGATATCGTTCACCAGGGTCCTACGCCTGATCCGCCGCACCGCCACCGGCACGGCGGACATTCCCCCCTCAGGACTGGACTGACCAGCTACCGGTCCACCTGACCCGGATCGCCGATCTCATGATCCCCGAACGCAGGGAACGCACCTGCCCCCGAGCGGTCAAACGAGCCCGCCACAACCAGTACCGGGTCAAGAAACCCAACGAACCGGCCAGCATCCGCCACGACCGGCCAGCGACCATCCACATCTACCGGGTCCAGCCACCACCAAGATCAACTTAAGCTACGTGGCATTG
>NZ_JBHMIM010000153.1:0-1668 GCF_048060115.1 Micromonospora sp. LOL_023 | reverse complement strand
TAGCCTCAGCCCTTCATTATGGGCGGGTCCACATAGTGGATCTTGAAAGACAGGTGCCTTCTGACCTGGGAAGATAGGACTTGCTGAGGGTCTCATCTATCCCGGACGGAAGGCACCTGTCAGGTGAAGGCTACCGGAACACGCCCGAAGATCATCGTCAGCGGCGACGGACGTGGCGTGGTCGGCCACGCCGGCGCCCGCCTGTTGACCGACGTCGCCGACGCGGCGGGATTGACCGGGGCGTTCAGCGAAGTCCTGTCCGGGTCACGGCAACGGCGGGGCGGTCACGACCCGGGACAGGTCGCGGTCGACCTGGCGGTCACGATCGCCGACGGCGGCGAAGCGATCGCCGACCTGGCGGTCCTGCGGGACCAGACCGGCCTGTTCGGCGCGGTGGCCTCGGACGCCACCGCATGGCGCGTCCTGTCGAGGATGGACAGCGAAGCGTTGGCGCCGCTGCGGACGGCCCGCGCACGGGCACGGGAGGTCGCCTGGGCGCAGATGGCCGAGACCCGCGACGGCATACCGGCCGCGACCGCCGCCGGCCAGCCGATCCCCGGTCTCGTCCTGGACCTCGACGCCTCCATCGTCATCTGCCACTCCGAGAAGGAATCAGCCACCCGCACCTGGAAGAAGACGTTCGGCTACCACCCGCTGTTCTGCTTCCTGGACAACACCCGCGAGGCCCTGTCGGGGCTGCTACGCGAGGGCCGGGCCGGATCGAACACCACCGCCGACCACATCACCGTCCTGGACGCCGCCGTGGAACAGATCCCCGACACCCACCGCCACGGCACCGAAATCCTCATCCGCTCCGACTCGGCCGGCTGCACCCAGGGCTTCCTCGCCCACATCCGCAGCCTGCGCGAACAGCACATCACCACCTACTTCTCCGTGGGCGTGGCCGTCACCGAACCGGTCCGGCACGCGATCCTGGCCGCCACCGGCTGGATCCCGGCCACCGACGCCGACGGGCAGCCCCGCGACGGCGCGGACGTCTGCGAGATAACGGGACTGGTACCCGACGACGGCTACCCCGACGGCACCCGGTTCATCGTGCGCCGCGAACGCCCCCACCCCGGCGCGCAACTGTCGCTGTTCGACACCATCGAAGGGTTCCGCCACCAGGTCACCGCCACCGACACCCCACCAGGGCGCGGAAGCATCCAGTACCTGGAGGCCCGACACCGCGCCCACGCCCGCGTGGAAGACCGCATCCGCACCGGCAAGGACACCGGCTTCGGCCGCTTCCCCTCACGGATCTTCGCGATCAACGCCGCCTGGCTCGAACTCGCCCTCACCGGTATCGACCTGATCGCCTGGACCCAGCACCTGCTCCTCGACGGCGACCTCGCCACAGCCGAACCGAAGAAGCTGCGGTACCGGCTACTGCACGTACCAGCCCGGATCACCCGCACGGCACGGCGCACGAGACTACGCGTCGCCGAAGGCTGGCCCTGGGCCGAGCAACTGGTCACCGCGTTCACCCGACTCGCGGCACTGCCACAGCCGATCACCTGAACACCACGACCACGATCCCGACCGACAGCTTCTGGAGGAACCCGACCCCGCGTCGGGCCACCACCATGCCCAGACACCGATCGACCGACGAATCAAGATCAACAAGCCGTCAGGCATCCATGATCAACACTTAATGCAAGACCGAGG
>NZ_JBHMIM010000152.1:0-1692 GCF_048060115.1 Micromonospora sp. LOL_023 | reverse complement strand
GCCCGTACCAGCGTCCCTGTGGGCGTACCGCCGTTTGTGGCTGCGTGCGCAGGGCGGGCGGCCCGACCTCCGCGCCCCCGTTCGGGGTCGGGCCGCCCATCCCACCTTCCTCACCGAACCGCGATGTAGCGGCGATCCCGTGACCTTCGAAAGGGCGGTCCCACCCGTGCGCAGACTTCTCGACCGTGTCCTGTTCCCTCGGCGTACCCGGCGGCAGTCCCGGCTGCTCGCCAGCCTCGCCGACCAGACCCGACCGGCCGCCCGGCCTCCCGCCGCTGCTGGTGGCGGTGGGTCGCGTCCGCCGGCCCGGCGCGGCGGCAACGCCGGCACCCACCTCTACTACGGCGCCAGTGTGGTGCGGCCGTCGATCAGCCCTGGGCTGGTCCGCGACCGGCGGTTCGCGGTCCGCACCCGGCGTGGTTGCGACCCGATCGAGGTACGCACCTTTCTGCACCTGGTCGCCGACGAGTTGACGGCGGTGCGGGCCGAGTTGGCGGCCACCCGGGACGAGAACGTGCGGATCAAGCAGGCGTTGCGGGACTGGCAGTCGCAGCAGTTCCAGGCCGGGATGCCGGCCTGACCCGGTCGACCCGGCCCGCCGGTCGGTTGACACTGTGGACGATGCAGGGAGAGGGGTTCGTTGATGCTGGATGTGGTGCTCGCCTCGGCTGTCG
This sequence comes from Micromonospora sp. LOL_023, assembly GCF_048060115.1. Classification (NCBI taxonomy): domain Bacteria; kingdom Bacillati; phylum Actinomycetota; class Actinomycetes; order Micromonosporales; family Micromonosporaceae; genus Micromonospora; species Micromonospora sp. LOL_023. The sequence goes on along the minus strand of NZ_JBHMIM010000152.1, from coordinate 1,018 downwards.
CGTTGCTGGTCGGCGTGGTGGTCGGGTTCGGTTTGTGTCGGCATCGGCACCGCTGGTGTCCCGGCTGTGGCCGTACCCTGACCTGCCCGGCGTGTCCGACCGGCGGGCTGCTGCCCGCGCAGGTCGAGGCGGCCGGGCGTCGGTGGGCGCCGCAGCCGGCGCGGACCGTCACCCTGCGGCGGACCTGGGTGTGGCCCGGCCGGTCCCGGCGGCGGGCCGGGCGGTGACCGCGCGGGTGGTGGCGGTGGCGGCCGGGTCGGGCATGTGGCGTGGCGTCCGTCGTGGCGGTGCCGGGCCTGCCGCCGGCCGTGGCCGTGCGAGCCGGCCCGCGCGGAGCTGCTGGCGAGCTTCGACCGGATCGGCCGCTGCATGTGCGTGGCTGAGCGCGCCGCCGAAGCCGCCCGTGACCTGCCCGGCCTGACTCCGGCGCAGACGTACGTGCGGTTCATCGCGTGGGCGCGGCGGCGGGGGCCGGCATGACGGTCTACCGCGCCCAGGCCACCGCCGCCGCCTCGGCCGCTGTTGCTTCCGGTGGTGGGGTGCCGGTGCCGGCTGCGGCGGTACGGGTCCGGTCGCCGCTGCTGGCGGACGAGTTCTTCCTGTTGGCGGCTGATGATGTGACGGGTCGGCCGCGTCTGCCGGCCGGGCCGGTCGGGTACGGTCTGGCCGCCGCCCTGCTGGCCGACCTGGTCGACGCGGGCGCGTTGCGGGTGCACGATGGCCGGTTGTGGCTGGCGGCGCGGCATGTGCCGGTGGACGCGCTCGGCGGCTGGATTCTGCGTTGGCTGGCGGCCGAGCCGGGGCATCGGCGGGTAGGGACGTGGTTGGCGTTGCTGGCGCCGCGGGCCCACGGCCAGGTCGCGCGGCGGCTGGCAGAGGCGGGCGTGGTCCGGCCCCGGACGGTACGCCGCCGGCTGCTGACCACCGCCGTGGTCCATGTGCCGGCGGACATGAACCGGGCCGCCTGGGCCTGGGCCCGCCTGACGATGCGGTTGCGGCGGGGTGAGCCGTTGCCGGC
>NZ_JBHMIM010000151.1:0-1700 GCF_048060115.1 Micromonospora sp. LOL_023 | reverse complement strand
AGTGCTTCAGTTCGTAAGTCCTTCGGGGGTTGACGGTCCGGGGTTTGGATGTGGCCAGTCGCTGATGGGACTGACGAGGACGTCGCAGACGAAGTCGAGGGCTTCTTCGGTGGTGCCGCTGAACCAGAACTGGTCTTCATAGCTGTTGTTGCTGGCCCGGTAGGTCGCGAGGCTCCAGCGGTGGGCGGAACCGCTGTAGCGCAGTCGCATCAGCGGCAGTTGCTGTCCGCCGGTCAACTCGACGGTGACGTAGGCGAAGTGGCCGTGGTAGCGCACGTGCACCGCAGCCAGCTGCGGCCAGTTCGCCTTGGCCCGGGCCCGCAGGCGCTGCGGTAGGGACGTCTTGGTGGAGGCAGGGATGACCGGCATAGGTTCACATCCTGCCGCCTCCGGCGTGTCCTGCCGGCTTGCGGCAGGCTTGACCGGCATCCTCGACCAGCCCTGAACGAGATCATCTTCAATGGAAGCTGGCCGGTGCCTGCCCCTCACGCACGTCCGATCACCCTGACCGCCGCCGAACGACACAGACTCACCGCTGTGGCCTACTCCCACACCGCCGCATATCAGCAGGTCATCCGGGCTCGGATCGTCTGTGATGCCGCCCGCGGAGACTCCAACGCCGCGATCGCCCGCCGGCACGACCTCACCATCGACACCGTGCGGCGCTGGCGCGACCGGTTCGCCGACGAAGGCCTCGCCGGCCTCACCGATCGGCCACGCCCGGGACGGCCGCCACGGTTCACCCCGGTCCAGATCGCCGAGGTCAAAGCCCTAGCCTGCCAGCTACCGGCCGAAACCGGCACGCCACTGTCGAAGTGGACTTGCCCGGACCTGGCCGCTGAGGCCGTCGACCGCAGCATCGTCTCGGCGATCTCGGCGTCAACCATCCGCCGGATCCTTGCCCGTGACACGATCAAACCCTGGCAGCACCAGTCCTGGATCTTCATCCGCGACCCGCAGTTCGCCGTCAAAGCCGCCCGCGTGCTCGGCCTCTACGCCCGCGAATACGACGGCGTCCCACTCGGGCCGGACGAGTATGTGATCTCCAGCGACGAGAAGACCAGCGTCCAGGCCCGCTGCCGCTGCCACCCCACCCTGGCGCCCGGTGTCGCCCGGGGAATGCGGGTCAACCACGAGTACCAGCGCAAAGGCGCCCTCGCCTACCTGGCCGCCTACGACGTCCACCAGGCCCGAGTGTTCTCCCACCACAACGCGAAGACCGGCATCCTGCCGTTCATGACCCTGGTCGAGCAGGTCATGACCCAAGAGCCCTACGCGTCGGCGAAGCGTGTGTTCTGGGTGGTCGACAACGGCTCCTCACACCGTGGCCAAGCCGCAGCCGACCGGCTCACGGCGCGGTTCCCGAACGCGGTCATGGTCCACACCCCGGTCCACGCGTCGTGGACGAACCAGATCGAAATCTACTTCTCGATCGTGCAGCGCAAGGTCCTGACACCCAACGACTTCACCAGCCTTGACCAGGTCGAAGACCGGCTCACCGCCTTCGAGCAGCGCTACAACGCGACCGCCCGGCCCTTCAGATGGAAGTTCACCCCGGCCGACCTCGAGGACCTTCTGGCCCGGATCGAGCGACACGAACAGAAAGAGCAGAACCTCCAGCAACCCGCCAGCTGCGACAACCAGCCTGCCGCATTGGCCCTGGCCGCATAACCCCCGAAGGATTTACGACCTGGACCACT
>NZ_JBHMIM010000150.1:0-1715 GCF_048060115.1 Micromonospora sp. LOL_023 | reverse complement strand
GACCGACGAATCAAGATCAACAAGCCGTCAGGCATCCATGATCAACACTTAATGCAAGACCGAGGCTAGTGCCTCGTCATTGCAGCCTTGAACGGGTAATCCGGGTGGCGGACCTTGGAGCCGGCGGCATCGGTCACCAGCGCGCCCTGTCAGCCGGCAGTGGCCGCCCGCCGGGCGGGTACCCTGGCGCGCTCGGTCGTGCCGGTCGATGCCGGTTCGGTGACGGTGGACAGACTGGACCATGCCGTCCGGCAGTGGTGGAGCGCGACTATCTGAAGCTTCGGAGCTCCCTGGCTCTGCCGCACGACAGTGCAAAGCGTTAGCCCCGGTCAGGGCTCGGTTCCAGCGGGCCGTAAGGGACGGGTTCACCTGTTCCTTCCGGCCGACGCCGCCGAGGTCCCGGCAAGCGCCTTCAACAGCGACACCGGACGACAGCTGCGGGTACGGGAACCCGGGCCGCTCCCGCCGCGACCGCCCTCCGCACCACGTACGCCACCCTCCTCGCCGGTACACCGACTGGACCGCCAGACTGAGCGCAATCGCCAAGGAGCCACAAATACCCACGATCTACGTATCCGTAAGATTACTTCCCTCGGGACGCAAGGTCGCCAAGCTCTGACACCAAACGCCCTAAAGCCGCAACATAGGAACGGTATTCGCTAGCCAACCCAGCATCCTCCTCAACCGACGGATCGATCTCCTCTAGCGAGAGAATCGATTCCGTCACTTTACCAACAAGGCTATCGAGATCCGGCACATCACATGCGAGAATTTGACCGGCACTGACCTGGAATGCATACCCAGCAACGTGCGCATCAAGCGCGAGTAGGCGCGAATTCCAGTCTCGCAACTCCTGCGATTTTGGATATGCCGGATAAGGAATTGCACGAAACTGAGCGTAGGCATCACGGAAAGCGAGCACGTCAGTCATGCCAGGTCACAATTTTCCCATCGTTGGTATAGATTCCTTCTCCTCCTCGAAACCCGCCCCTGATCTTCCATCCTACGCTTCCATCCCCCAGTTCCCAAGGAACACGATCCGCAGTTGGAGTCTTATCCCACAACGCCCTAGCCTCGGCAGTGTACTCGACCAAGGTTCGTCCTTTACCATGCTTATTGAGATGATATATGGCTGATTCGTCAGCGCTGCCAAATGTGGCCGGAGACCAGTCATCTATCGGGTTCCCACGACTTCCCGCGCCACGAATACTGTCCGGACAGTTGTGTACGAGCACCGGGGTGTTGCCGGCGAGCACATAGTACGTGTGGATGTCGACGACGGTGAGGTTGTGGACCCGTGTCGTGTCGGTGCGGTGTTCGACTGCGGTGATCTGGGTCCGGGTGCCGGCGGAGGTTTGGAGCCACTGGCCAGCTTGGAGGTTGGCAGCGTCGATCCAGTCTGATAGTTCTGGTACCCAGAAGGGGTGCTGGTCGGTGGCTGTGACCACCGCATGGTTGTTGGTGTCGGTGGCGATGGTCACGTCGACAAGGCTTTTGTCGCCGTCACCGATGATGGTCGCTTCGACGCGTTTGGCGGCAGTCTCACCGGTTTCTGGTTGGGTGGCGAGGACCGCGTCGCCGATTCTGATCTGTTCGATGGGTTTGGTAGCGCCGTTGGCGAGGAGGACGGGGGTGCCCGGGATGCAATGCCACTTAACGTAAGTGGATCATGGGTGTGGGCTGGGGTTTCGCGGGTGGCGGCGTCACGCGGCGAG
>NZ_JBHMIM010000149.1:0-1717 GCF_048060115.1 Micromonospora sp. LOL_023 | reverse complement strand
CGCCGCGTGACGCCGCCACCCGCGAAACCCCAGCCCACACCCATGATCCACTTACGTTAAGTGGCATTGGCCCAGGAGCAGGCCGGTGCCGCAGACGAGAGCCGCCTGCCAGATGCCGGCCCGCCTGACCTGGTCGGGGCTCGCACCGAGAAGTTGGATCAGGTCACGCTGCCGGCGCCGTTGGGCGGCGCCGATGAGGGTGGCGTTGACCATCGCGATGGCGGCGTACAGGCCGGCCGGGCCGAGCAGGATGATGAGGCCGAAATTGTTCGACTCGCGGGTCTGCGCCGCGGTCGCGTCGATCCAGTCGCCGGAGTCGAGGATCCGGCTCTCGGTGCCGGCGAGCGTGCGCCGCAGGGATTCCCGCGTCGCGGCGGCGTCGGTGCGCGGGACGACGAAGACCGTCCCGGTGGCCCGGATACTCGCAGGCGGGAGCAGTTCGGCCGGGACGACGAGTTCGGCATACAGACCGGGTGCGTCGGGGAGGACGGCGACGACCCGCAACGGGATCCGCTTGCCGTCGATCCAGACCGGGAGGGTGCCGCCCAGGTCGATGCCGGCGTCGGTGACCCAGGTGGCGGTGACCGCGACCGCGTTTCCGTGGAAGTCGTCGAGGGTGCCGCGCGTGGCGGCCAGGCCCCGGGCGGCGGACGCGGTGGCAAGGTCGACGATCTCGACCGGTCGGGTTCGCCGGGGCTGCCGTCGTCGTCGTGCGCAAGCGTGGCCCGCTGGCGTATGTCGGCTGTCACGCCGGGCCGGCCGTCGGTGGCGTCGATGCTCCCGATCAGCGTCACGGTGACGGAGATCAGGACGACCCCGAACAGCAGAGCGACGAAGGCCCCCAGGTAGCCGCGCCAGGAGTGGTGAACGGTCTGCCGGGCCAGGGCCAGCATCGTCGGGCCGCGCATCATCTCCGCTCCAGGTCGTTCATCGTCTCGGCGATCTGGCCGGCGTCAGCGCGTGCGAGGTGACCGACGATCTGCCCGTCGGCGAGGAACAACACCCCGTCCGCGTACGAGGCGGCCAGCGGATCGTGGGTCACCATGACGACGGTCTGGCCGCCGTCGGCCAGCGACCGCAGGAGCCCCAGCACGTCGCGTCCGGTGCCGCGATCCAACGCGCCGGTGGGCTCGTCGGCGAACAGCACCTCGGGTCGGCCGTGCAACGCCCGGGCGATCGCGACCCGCTGCTGCTGGCCGCCGGACAGTTCTGACGGCCGGCGTCGGGCATGCTCGCCGAGGCCGACGTGGGCCAGCGCGGTCCGTACCGTGGTCGGATCGGCACGGCGCCCGGCCAGCCGGGCGGGAAGCGCGACGTTGTCGAACGCGGTGAGCGCGTCGAGCAGGTTGTAGGACTGAAAGACGAACGCCATCGCCGTACGCCGGAAGCGGGTCAACTGGGTCTCGTTCAGCGTGTCGAGCCGGGTGCCGCCGACGGTCACCCGCCCCCCGGTCGGCCGGTCGAGACCGGCGGCCAGCTGAAGCAGGGTGGACTTACCGGAGCCGGACGGCCCCATGATCGCCGTGAATGTGCCGCGCTGGAACACATGGGTCACACCGCGCAGCGCATGCACTGAGCCGGCGCGGGAGCGGTAGGTACGGCTGAGACCGTCGAGGGTGACGGCCGCCGGGGTTGCCTGGGTCATGCCCGTTACCTTTTTGATCGTCCCCAGCCGGGGACGGCTCGGTCGCCCGGCTCGGTATGACTGAATGCCCCT
>NZ_JBHMIM010000148.1:0-1999 GCF_048060115.1 Micromonospora sp. LOL_023 | reverse complement strand
ACCACCAACGCACCCGCCTCAACCGCGAATACGCCCTGGTCAACTAACAAATGGCGGCTGCCGTACTAGGTACGCCTCCAGCCAGGCATCAACTGCCAAGAGCCGTTTCTCGTCGGACGAGCTGAGGCCGGTCCAGTCGCAGGTATCGAAGTCCTGGATACCGAAGGTTGCGGCGGAAATCGCCGTGCCGATGTCACCAGAATACGACCAAGGACTTCCCTCGATGATGTTGAAGATCGGCGGACCCGTCTCGTAGCCTAGGTGCCACTTTCCGTCTGGGCCACGGAACCAGGACTTCTCAATCCCGACCTCATTGATACGCGGCGGGCGGACGAAATTCTGCGGTAGCAGGTCGATCCGAGCACTGAGATCCCGCAGTCGGGGGAGGTGCTTCTCGTGCTCCGGCCAGATGCACAAAGTAGTTGATCCAACGACGCAGACCACGTTGTCTCCTGGTTGCTCTCGGTCCGTTACCGTGCTCGTAGCCACCAAGACCACGATGAGCGGCAACACCGCAGGAACCAGCAACAGCGTCCTCTGCCGCCGCAGAGCATGTGAGGTCGGCAGCCAGAGCATCGCCAGCAGTAGGACCATGACTGACGCCAGCCGTAGTGCCAGCGGCCCCGGATCGACTGCCACCTCCGGTCGTCCGGAGACGACCACGAATCCAAACCGGTCGAGCAACGCGGTCAGGAACAGGAATCCCATTGCCGCCGTCAGCGCTGCGAATACCGGACCGAGCAACTTCCCGCACGTCCAACCCAGGGCAACCGAGGTCAGAATGACGAAGATTCCGAGCAGCGCGTAGCCCAGCCAGAGATGCACGCCCGGTGGAAACGTCTGAGCCGTGACGACGAAGGCGACCACCTGACCGATCAGGTAGGGGATCAGTAAGACGAGGATGGTGGCGCCGAGCCGGTTCGCCTCTAACCGAGCCGGGTGAATATACGCCGCCGCCAGTTGCTCCGTCACTCTGTGTAGCGTCGGTGCGCTCGCTGTCCAGGCGGCGGCGCCGGCACCGACCACGCCGAGCAGGTAGGCGGGCACCAGCGCTGCGGCGCCGGTCTCCGGCCAGACACCGATCCAGTGGCGGTTGCGTAGGAACAGCACCGCCAGGTCGATGGCGATGAGTACTGGCAACGCCCACCGGATTGGTGAGTTCCGTATGTGCAGCCACAGTCCACTCACAGCTGCTGCTCCCGCTCGGGAAGTAGATGCATGTACGCCCGCTCCAGCGCAGAATGCCCAGGAAGCCCTTCGTGGCCAAGCGCCGCTAGTTCGGTCACCGAACCGTCGAACCTGGCCGCCCCACCGTGCATTACGATCACCCGGTCGCAGACCGCCGCAACATCATCGATCAGGTGGGTGCTGAGTACCACGACCGTCTCGTCGAGTTCCGCGACGATCTTGCGGAACTGGAGCCGCTGGCGCGGGTCCAGGCCGACGGTGGGCTCGTCGAGCAGCACCACCCGAGGTCGTCCCACGATCGCCCAGGCGATGCCGGCGCGCTGGCGCATGCCGCCGGAGAGACTACGCATCCTCGACCGCCGCCGGTCTGTCAGGTCGACCATCTCCAGCGTCTCGCCGACCGATCGCCGCCACTGGCTCGCCGGCACCCCGCGCATCCAGGCCGCATATGTCACAAAGTCGACGAGCTTCATCTGCGGGTCGAAGCCGAAATTCTGCGGTAGGTAGCCGATCTGGTCTCTGACCTTGCGGGCAGACCGCTCACCATCGATATCGGTGTCATCGATGCGGATCCGGCCGTTACGTGGCGGCATGATGGTCGCTAGCGTTCGTAGCAAGGTTGTCTTGCCCGCACCGTTGGGACCCAACAGCGCGGTGATCCCTGGCCTCAGCGTGACGCTGAGGTTTTCGATAACCGTTGAGTTCCCATAGCCCTGGGCCAGCGCATCCAGCACGACACTCATTGAGCCTTTCCGGGTAAGGCTCTGATCACCGGGCGCGGTGTCCGGAACGGTCAAGATGTGTGGGAATC
>NZ_JBHMIM010000147.1:0-2182 GCF_048060115.1 Micromonospora sp. LOL_023 | reverse complement strand
CGGAAGACACCGCAGGTCACGCCACCGCCCGGAATGCCGGAAAACTCACCCGCCCCCGGTGAATAGCTACCACCGAACGCCCATAGATCGACCGGGAAGGCGGGATGAGCCCATTTGCCACGTGGAACGAGGCCATAGAACGTCACCCCAGGCAATTCATCCCCGCCATGAATGACCTTCAACACCTCACGGGCCAGTGTCATCGTAGCCCCCACTTCGAGAGCTGATTAGGCGTCGAAATCGACAATGATCCGAGCTGCCCAACATGAGACCATTCTTCATACACGAAGACTGCGATCTCTGTTCCATCAAGATCACCCAAAAATCTCTTAACGCATGTTCCACCAAGCTCGCGGTCAACCGTCACCCTCGGCCCAAGGCAGCGCAGACCGACCCCAACAACGCCTACGGTCGGCCGCCACGCTCAGTATTCGCGATGGACGCCCGCGCGCCTCAGTCATGAGCTCTCCAAGATCCGCCACCCGGATTACCCGTTCAAGGCGGCACGGCGAGGCACTAGCCAAATAAGAGTCAATTGTGCAGGCTTTACCAATAGCGAAGGTTCACTGCATCCCGAAGCAGGGAGGCATCCAAGTCCAAGTTGGCCACCCGCCATTCGTAATACGCAAAGTAGCGAAGTGGAAGTGTTACAATTATCATAAGGATGATGACAACTGGAAGAACAAACCAAATCTTTGGGAAGACAAAGAAGCAGGCAAGCGCTAGCGGCATAGCCCGAACGCACCACACGCTTAGCCTATAAAAGATCAAGCTCCGATAGCCCGAGGGAAAACTACCTTTCTCCTCTTGCTTCATTAGGCAACTCCCGCAAATATGAACAATGTTGGCCAAACGGATGAAACGGATGAAACGGATGAAAGTAGTTTCATCATCGATGCGTTATAAGCTAGCACCGTGAACCTAATAGTTCAAGAAGTTTCCGTCAACAACTTTCCATGACCCCATACCTCCAACGAAGATCGACTTTCCGGTCCCGACCTGAAAAGCCCCTCCGTGCCAATTATCACCATCAGCCGTCCTTCCACCCAGATAACACCCACCAACAACAACCGCACCACACCCCTGGTAGTAGCCACTATCCCTCATCTCCTCGGGAGCAACGGAGGTTGCCCCCCAGGTGTATGCGGGACCACAGCAGCCAATTCCCCCAACCTCTATATATAGACCTTTTTCATTCCCGGCAACTCCATAGCAGAGGACACCGCAGATCGACCAACTGTAGTATTGATGACTGAGTGGGTGACTTGAAGCATCCTGTTGTTGAGCGACGAAACCAAGACAGTTTTTCGAGCACCGAAGATACGAGCTTTGATCTACGCCGAGCATGTTAGCAATGAGGCGTTCCAGATCCTCCGGCGCTTGATTCTCAATCTCCTCACAACGATCTGGCGAATTGTAGCAAAATGTTCTCACTCGCACGACGTAGAGATCAGAATCGGCGAGTTGCCCGTAAGTCATTCCGAAGATCAAATTTGCAGTCTGATCCAAAGATCTACTCGGCTTACCCTCTTTGGTTCGACTAGGCCTTTCAGGGTCTGCACCTAGAGTAATTTGCCCTTCCGCACTGTAATCGGATGGCTCACTTGTGTCTGAGATTGCGGCGGAGGAACTTGGCAAGGTACGAGATCCGCCGCCATAGTTGTCTTCGAAATAATAGAGACCGGTGGGGTCGGTCCATGTGACGGGGTTGTTGTTTGAGTACGAGTAGCCGTGCATCTGTTGCAGGTCGGCCAGGTCCACGACCGGGTCGACGCTGATGAACCGGCCATGTTCAGGTTCGTACTGACGGGCACCGACGTGGGTGAGTCCGGTGGGGTCGATGTCGCCGCCGACAAAGCCTTTCAGGTTCGGCCAGGTCGGCGTACTGGCACCGCGTGGTTCGCCGTACGGGGTCTGCCGACGCTGAGTGACGGCCTGTCCGCCAGTGTGTGCGATGGCGATGCTCTGAGTGGAGTGATGATCCGTGACGAGCCACTTGTGGCCGAAGGAGTCGCGCATCGCGAACACGCCGTCGACGTAACTGTAGTAGCGGGTAGCGGCCTTTGTCTCGGTGGAGGTGGTGTAACGGATTTCCATGCCCGGTAGGTATACACGGCCCCGGCGTTGTTCCTCTATGCCTGATTTGATCACGGTTTGTTAGATGCGGTAGACGGCGAAGGCG
>NZ_JBHMIM010000146.1:0-2321 GCF_048060115.1 Micromonospora sp. LOL_023 | reverse complement strand
GACCGACGAATCAAGATCAACAAGCCGTCAGGCATCCATGATCAACACTTAATGCAAGACCGAGGCTAGCACTACGATCGGGCCTCCCTGTGCCGACGTGACTCTGCCACCGGCACAGGGAGCCCGGTCAGACCGGCAGTGGGTACCGATAGTCGGGGGTCTCACGCGCTCGGTGAGCCGCGTAGGTAGGTGAGGACGGCGGAGACCCGGCGATCCGAGTGCGGGTCGAGCGGAAGCTTCGCGAAGATGTTGCCGATGTGCCTGCGTACCGCTGCCTCGCTCACGAACAACTTGCCGGCGATCCCGTGGTTGGTGTGGCCTTCGGCCATGAGCGCGAGCACTTCGCGTTCGCGTTCGGTGAGGCCGGCGAGTGGACCGTCGGCCCGCCGCAGCCTGACGAGTTGACGGACGACCTCGGCATCGACAACCGTGCCGCCGACGGCGACCCGGTCGATGCTGTCCAAAAAGTCGCGTACGTGGCCGACCCGGTCCTTGAGCAGGTAGCCGATGCCCCCGCCGGGAGTCGAGTCGAGCAGTTCGCCGACGTAGGCGTCGGCGACGTAGGCCGACAGCAACATGATCGCGATGCCGGGCTGAGTGGCCCGGATCATCGCCGCCGCGCGCAGTCCCTCGTCGGTGTGGGTGGGTGGCATGCGGATGTCGGTGACGACGAGGTCGGGGTGGCAGTTTCCGGCGTACGTGAGCAGGCTGTGCGCGTCACCGACGGCCGCGACGACCTCGTGGCCGGCGCGTTCGAGAATCCGCACCAGCCCTTCCCGGAGCAGGGCCGCGTCCTCGGCGACCACGATCCGCAGCGCGTTCTGTGCCGGTGTCAGTGGATCGGGCACGTCATCCTGACCTGGGTCGGGCCCCGGTGGGGCTGGTGATGTCGAGTTCGCCGTCGAGGGCGTCGAGCCGGGCGTGCAGTTCGGCGAGACCGGTGCCCGCCCGTGGGTCAGCACCGCCGACGCCGTCGTCGACGACCGAGACGATCAGCGTGTGGTCCTCGATCCACGCGTGCACCTGTGCCGATCGGGCGCGGGCGTGGCGGGCGACGTTGGTGAGGTTCTCGCTGACGAAGAAGTAGGCCGCGGCCTCGACCACGGGCGGGAGCCGGCCGCCGACGGCGAGCTGGAGGTGGACCGGGACTGGTGACCGGCCGGCGATCTCGTGCACGGCTGCGGCGAGGCCGTGGTCGGTCAGTACCCGGGGATGGATGCCCCGGATCGTGGTGCGCAGGTCGGCGAGGGCCTGCTCGGCCTGCTGGTGCGCCTCGCGGACGAGATCGAGGCCGGGGCCGGCGGGCAGGTCCAGTTCGGCGCTGCCCAGTGTCATAGTCAGGGCGACGAGGCGCTGCTGGACGCCGTCGTGGAGATCGCGCTCGATTCGGCGGCGTTCGGTTTCGAAGGCGTCGACCAGCCCGGTCCGGGACCTGCGCAGCTGCTGGACCGCTTCGGCCAGCTGGGCCTCGGGCGGGTTTAGCAGGTGCCGGACCAGTGCCGCCTGGCCGCAGGCGAGCGCGGTGGCCGCGTACATCAGCAGGACCAGGGTGACGAGGCCGGCGGGCGCCACGGCCCATGCCTCACCGGTGGTGTCGACCCGCCACCCGGCGAGGTCGATCGCGCCGGAACGGACCAGCACCGGGGCGAGGAGCAGCAGCACTGGAACCGTCAGCAGGATCAGCAGCACGGCGTCGGCGATCCAGAACAGCGTCGTGAGCAGGACCGTGACGCCCGCCTCCGGCCAGGACGCCCGGCGATGCGCCGGACCGCGTAGCGCTGGTGGCTGGTGCACCGGCCGCCCGGGGTGGATCAGCCGGAGTCGACGCCGCTCACCGGCGGCGGCCAGGTGAACGAGCACCGGCATCCCGGCCAGCACGAGAAGTCCCGCGATCAGCACGAGAAGTCCCGCGATCAGCACGACCGTGGCCGCACCCACCGCGACCACCACGGCCAGGACGGTCAGCCAGGCCAGACCGATCGGCACGGTGGTGACCAGGTACGCCAGTGAGCGCCACGGCCACACTGAGGCCAGGAACCGTGCGGGGTGTCCGCGTACGGCGGTCCAGGCGTCGCTCATGTCTCGAACCCTACGGATCGCATCGGCCGCGCGGGGTAGCGCACACGCTACCCCGCAAGTCGCGTCTGAGCCCGTGTGCTGGGCCGTGCCCGCCGGGTCCACTGGGGGGTGTCCCTATGGGTTGTGTCAAGCGGCGAGGCGGGGTTCGGCCGCCGTTTTGGGCTGGTATGCCCGTTGGGTGCGGAGCATGGCGTGGAGGACGTCGACGCGGCGGCGGGCGAGGCAGATGAGGGCGGCGTTGT
>NZ_JBHMIM010000145.1:0-2377 GCF_048060115.1 Micromonospora sp. LOL_023 | reverse complement strand
CCATGTGCGGTGAGAATGCAGCAGATTGGCGTAGCCGAGGCTTGGGCCGGCAACCCTGCCCAGGAGGGCAGCACAAATGCCGCTAGTGGTTGCCCCAAGCCACGGCTTCAAGGACAGAACTTCCGTTGCCGTTGCCCTCGGCCACGGATGATCAACGCTACCCGGCTCCCAACGCGTTACATCGATAGTCATCTTGTCAGACGCGCAATCGCGTTGCAAGGGTAGTCGTTGGTGAATACCTATTCAGATTTCTGTGGATCGCCCACGACTGGCTAGATAGGAACATGTCCATTCGCGGGCCGGTGGTGTGAAGGGTTCTGGTCATGCTGCGGCAGGGTGAAGGTGGCCGTAGTCGGCCGGTGAGGGCGCTGGTATGGCATCGAGGGTGGTCGGACCGCAGGCCTGGCGCCGTTCGGTGGCGTTGAAGGCCTGGTCGACGGTGAGGTTCGGCGCGGTGTCAGACCTGATCGGCGTAGGCAGCGAGTCAGACGGCGGGGCGTACCCGGGTGAAGCTGGCGCCGATCATTCCGGGTCTGTTCGGGTGAGGTGGCTGGCCCGGCGTGGGGATGCGGTGCGCTGCAGCGTTGTGGTGCTCACGTTCGCCGGCCGAGGCGACGAAACCGTCGACCAGTGCGCTGGCGAGATGTTCCCTCGTCGCGCACGTGTGGCGCAGTTCGAACAGCACGTACTTCCACGCTGGCCCGCGGGGCTGAGTTTTGCCGCGGTGCAGCAGCGGCTCAGGACGCATTGCTGAATGCGTGACCGACCGCTTACACCGACACGCTCCTGGTCGACACTGCCGCCAATGCCACCCCGACCTCATGCCCGCGTCTCGAGGGTCGGGAACACGAACGGTGCTTGAAATTGCCCATCAATCCCCGCAATTGCCCAGTCGGACCGCGGTGCTTTCGGTCCGACTGGGCCTGGAGTTGTAGCGGGTCGGCAATGGTACGGGCGAGGGAACGGTACTCCACAGATCGTCCCGAAGACGACGAGAACCTTAGGAGCCGGACCGTGCCGCGACCACCTACTGCATGACGATGCCGCGCTACCGGATGTTCACCACCAGTCGTCGGTAGCTGGTGAGGCTAGGGCTTCCGCTGTCGGTTACCTCGAGCACGATGTAGATTCGTGCCCCGGGTGCGTTCGGAGCCACGAAGTACGCCTGATCACTGGTGCTGTTCACCAGGGTGACGCCGTTCGTCACCGGATACTGAAGCCATTTATAGGACAGTGAGTTGCCATCCGGATCGGTGGACCCAACGGCGTTGAGCGGCACAGTTGAGCCGGCGGCTACGTCAACGGTGATGACGTTGCGCGACGCGTCGCCATTCAAGTGGGCAACTGGGTTGTGGTTGGCTTGAGAGTAGGGCCGGACCATCCAGTCCATCCGCGCGGCGAAATCCCAGTTGCGGGCGTACTCCCACCGTGAAATCGAGCCCGCGCCCTCGGCCGAGCACGTCCAGCGGTTCGTGGTTGAACTTTGGAAGCTGCCGCCCCAGCCGCCCATCACCGGCTGTAGCGGATCGCCAAGACCCAACGTCCCGTTGAGTACGTGCAGGAACGACGGTGAATCACCTTCGTACACCCGCTCGTTGTTGTAGTTCCAGTTCGCCGGTGGGTAGGCCGCGCCGAGCGCACCGTGCCCGCCGATGACGTTCGCCCGCAGCCAGGTCCCGTTGAAGCCGGACCGGTTGGCCATTCCCGTGTAGCAGCCGTTGCTGATGACGGACAGGCCGGGAAAGTTGGAGCGCATCCACGCTGCGGATCCATCCTGATCGCCGATCAGGTGAACGCGGATTTTGGCTGTGAACCGTTGTACCTCAGCGGGGCTGCGGGTGTTCTGTACTTTCCAGAGTGCCTGGCCGAGTTCTCGCGGACCACCCCAGGAGACGATCCAGACCGGTGTCGGATCGGCTCGGTCGACCACGCTGATGATGTGCTCGGAGGCCTCGGTGTCCTTCCCCGCTCCAAGGATGGAGTTGGCGGGACTTCCCCAAGTGCCGTCCAGGCCTTCCTTGGTCATCGCGCGCAGCGAGTCGGGTGACAGATATGAAGGGTCATGCAGTAGTAGGTTTGGGTGAACCTGGGCGTATCGGTCGATGAGGTCGAGGATGTTTTGTTTGTTCGCGTAGTTGGCAAATGTAGCCGACGCAGCAACTAGGCCTTCGATCTGAAACTCGTTCGCGTAGCTGAGGAACCTGACCCAGGACTGCAGATCGTCCAAGTCAGACTTTTTGTCGGCCGGACCGGGCTCGCCGCCGGGGATTCCGTCGAGCGGTGGAGTGTCGCTCATGACGATGATCCGGGGTTTTGTTCCTGATGTTGGTTCTGTGACGGAGATTGTCTTGGCGAGGGAGTTGGTGCGGCTGTCGTT
>NZ_JBHMIM010000144.1:0-2530 GCF_048060115.1 Micromonospora sp. LOL_023 | reverse complement strand
CCACTCGATGATGTGTGACGAGTACAGGCCTTCCCGGCGCAGGATCGCGCCTTTCTCGCCGTTCGGGGCGTGGCGACCATCGCGAGCTTGTACTCCGGGCTGAAGACCCGCCGCGACGGCTTCGGCGCCGGGTCGGCCCCGCTGCCGGTGGCCGGCTGCTTGCCAGATGAAGTGGACACGTACACAAGGATCTCCGATCCCCCGTCCTCAGGTCAGCACCCCACTCACACGGGGTGTCTCACACCATCCTGACCGAGAGGGGTGCGCCTCGACGGCGACGCCCCGCTCACCGGCGCATACGTCAGAATCCACAGCGTCGTGCAGATCCTGGACTGGACCGCACTACGCGACAACCACGGCTTCGTCTCGCACACCACCATGAACGCCGTCGACACAGCGCTTCGTGAGTTCCTGGAACTGCCGTGACCATCGACGTACCCGGACGGATCTTGGTCACGCCGATCACCGGTGGAGGGGTGCGGCACCGCTCCGGCCGCAGGCGCGGCAAGCTCAACCAGCCCAACCGCGCTCGGATGCCGCAACCGAACGAACACGCCTGCCGTCCAGCACCAGGGTCGCGAACCGGCAAGTCGCACCAACAACGACGGCTTCGCCGCGGTCTACAGGCACCTGAACCCGCAGGCCAACAGCCGGAATTCAGCCGGAAGGTCCGCGACGTAGCGCAGGCCGTTGTCGACCGAGCGGCTGAGAAGCTGTCCGCGGGCCCCGCGAGGTATCACCGCCGGAAACCCGGCGTCAGGCGACGGCGTCGTCCGGAACACCTCGCGGGACACGCCCGCTGGTCGTCGGTCGCTCAGCCCGCGAGCGCGGTGAGCTCGTCCACCTCGGCCGGGGTCAGGGTCAGCTCGGCCGAGGCCAGATTCTCCCGCAGGTGCGCCACCGAGCTGGTACCCGGGATGACCAGGGTGGCCGGCGAGTAGGCCAGCAACCAGGCCAGGGCCACCTGCGGCCGGGTGGCCTCGTGCTCCTTGGCGATGCGGTCGAGCGTCGCCTCCTGGACATCGTTGAGGCCCATGCCCGGTGGGATCTGGGACTTGTCGAGGTCAGGGCGGAACATGCCGGCGGCCAGCGGGAAGTAGGGCGCGAAGACGATGCCGTTGTCGGCGCAGATCTGCAGGACTTCGGCACTGCCGCGATCGATGAGGTGGAACCTGTTCTGCACGGCGGCGATGGGCGCGATCGACCGGGCCTGCTCAAGCTGCTCGACGGTGACACCGCTGAGGCCCAGGTTGCGGATGAGGCCCTTGCGGTGCAGCTCGGCCAGCGCCTCCAGGGACTCGGCGAAGGGTACCTCGTCGGGGAAGAGCAGGCCGTCGCCGCCGACCCGCAGGTAGACTAGGTCGAGGCGGTTCTGGCCGAGCCGGCTCAGGTTTTCCTCGACCTGCTCACGGAGCTGTTCCGGGGAGGCCGCGGCGTTCCAAGCGCGCCACTCGTCGCGGACCACGCCGACCTTGGTACCGATTACGACGTGGTCAGGGTAGGGGTGCAGTGCCTCGCGGATCAGGTCGTTGGCCACGTGCGGGCCGTAGAAGCCGGCGGTGTCGATGTAGTCGACGCCCAACTCGATCGCGGTGCGCAGGACGGCGATGGCGGCGTCCTTGTCGGCGGGCGGACCCCATGAACCCGGGCCGGGGAGCTGCATGGCGCCGAAGCCGAGGCGGGCCACGTGCTTCTTGCCGATCGTCAGATGGCCCGCGCTGGCGGTTGGCTTGTTGTCTGTAGTCACTTCTTCTCCTCTTGCTGGGCGCGCAGCAGGGCCGCAGCGCGGGTTTTCAGTCGGGCCTGGATGGAAATGGTCGTGACGCCGCCGGAGGGGTGGCGTTCGAGCTTTTTGCGCACGACCAGGTCGTGCACCCCTTGACGGCTGATGCCGAGCATGGCGCCCGCCTCCGCGTAGGACACCGACTCGGCGCTCGGGTGGCCGACGAGACGGACCACGATCTGTCCCAAGGGGGTGGCCCACCAGGTGGCTGTCGGCCGGAACGGCTCGTCGCTGGGGTACAGCGTGGAGACCAGCCGGATCGCGACGCGGGCAGCCCGCTGCTCGTTGTGGTCCAGCAGTTGGTCGGCCATCGTGGCGGACAGGGTGGTGACGCGCTCGCGGACGTCGGCCAGATCGGACTCCAGCAGGATTTCCAGGGGATCCAGCAGGCGGGAGGCGATCAGACCGGCCAGATGGGCCGCGAGTTCGTCGCGTTCGCTCGCATGTCGCATGACAAGCCCCTTCGGCTACGGGATGCCTATCGTCCGCTACTTGGCAGCAAGTGTCAAGTAGCCGCGAGCAGGCCTGCCTTGGCCGCCTGGATGCCGGCCTGGAAACGCGACTCGGCGTTCAGCCGCTCCATCAGCGTCGCCACGTGACGCCGGTAGGTGCGTACCGATATGCGGAGCTCGCGGGCAGTCGCCTCGTCCTTGTAGCCGGCGGCGAGCAGCCGGACTGGGCCTGACCCGGTTTGACGGACATCCCAGCTCAGAGGGGCTGTGTGCTCCTCGGGAGGATGTTCATCAT
>NZ_JBHMIM010000143.1:0-2564 GCF_048060115.1 Micromonospora sp. LOL_023 | reverse complement strand
ACTGCCCGGTGTCGGTGTTGTACCAGCGGGCGTGCATGTTCACCCGCGACGTCGCCGCGTCGGTCCACTCCGACTGGTAACCCAGACTCCCCACGATTCCGGTACTGGCGAGGACCTTGCCCAACGGGTCGTACGTCGTCGCCCCGGCCAGGGTGGTGCCGGTCGTCGTGAACTGGCCGACCACGTCGGTGTGCAAATCCGTCCACACCAGCCGCTGCGTCCCACCCGCCGTCCCGGCCACCACCTCACCCGACGGCCCCCGCACATACGTCGCCGTGTCGTCGGCAGCCAGGTCGTTACCGACCCCCGCGTACGCGAACCCCGGCCGCACCGCCCGACCCAACGCGTCATAGTCGTACATGCGGGCCGAACCAGAACAACCCCAAGATCAAATCAACATCCGGATACGGCTTCAGGGTCACCGGCCAACCAACGATCAGCAGAACAGCGGGGCACCGCACACCCGGCGACCGGCCGCCACGTCAACGGCACCAACCGGGCACCTCACCGCCAACCAGTCGCATCAGCCGTCACAACGACGACGGCGGCGGTGCGGTCGTCAGCTCGCCACACCGCGGGCACCAACGGCTCTTCACTCGAAACGAGAACAGCCCGGCGAGGAAGCCGAGCAGCGCGGCACTGGTCAGGGCGCAAACGTCCATGGGGATCTACTTTCTGCTGGGGTTTGGAATGGGGTCAGGCTGGCGGGTGCCGCCACCGGCCCGACCCCGGATCAAGCGGACAGCGGGCGGGTTTACGGGTGCCCGGCCGGGAAGGGGTCGACGCCGTTGGGCGGCCGGTGCCGCTGCAGCACACCGGGACGGATCAACGCGGACTTGTAGACACCGACCGCGGCCATCCGCCCGTCCCGCCCAGCCGACGTGATCGTCGCGAGGACGCCGACCACCGGGGAACCGACGTCCTCCAGGCCGTAGCGGATGTCGGAGACCCGGACCGTCATCGACCGGTCCCCGAACACCCAGTCGGCTTTACCGAGATGCAGAGTGTCACCGACCCGCAGGAGATCACCGTCGGCCATCAGTCGTCCCGCCCGCCGTGCACGTGCCCGTCCGGGCACAACCCGGCGTACTGCAACACCGCCCGCACCCGACGCGCCCGACTGTGGTCCCAGCGGTCCAACACCGCCAACGCGCTGGTGAACGGCGGACACAGCGCCGGCCCGTCACACACCCGGCACTCGGCCAACCGACTCGGCATGTGCTCGGCGACCGCCTCCCGCGCCTGGGCCAGCGCCTGCGCGTCCGGCCGGTTCCGCAGCGCCGCCGCCACGTCGTCCAGAACCGCCTGCTCAGCGTCAACAGCCGATTGCTCGGCGTCCGGCGCGGGGGCTACGCCACGTGCGCTCAGCAGCTGGAACCGTGGGTCCCGACCGATGTCCGTCTGCCCGGGCGTCCGGCGCGGCAACGGCGGCCGGTTCGGCGTCGGACCCGCGTCAATCATGGGCTGCCGGGTTCGTTGATACCTGTTCTCGGGAACCTGGTTCCTGGTCACAGCTCTCTCCATCGCGGGTCAAGGGCGCTTGAAGGATCTTCTGTGGACTCTTCCTGTGTGGAGGGGATGCCGGGACCTCTGCGTCAGGTAACCTAGGGACGTTCACAAACGTCCCGGGAGTGATCAACCATGAACACAGCGCTGCACGTGGCGATGAGCCGAACCGGCATGACACCCGCGACCCTGGCCGGCAAGGTCGGCGTCGACCCCAAGACCGTCGCCCGCTGGCTCGGCGGTCGCATTCCTCACCCCCGCCACCGCTCGCAGGTAGCCCAGGTGCTGAGAGAAGATGAAGACGTGATCTGGTCCGGCTTGGTCAAACGCGGATACGACCGGGAGATCCGCGCCGCATGGCCGACACGCTCAGCCGTCCCCCGGGAACTCTGGAACGACCTCCTCCACCGCGCCACGTCCCGCATCTGGTGCGCCGGCTACACCTCATACTTCCTCTGGACCGAGGTCCCCGGCATCACACCCACCCTGCGCAACAAAGCCGCATCCGGGCTCGACCTGCGCTTCCTCCTCGGCCGCAAGGACTCACCCGTCACCCGCGACCGCGAACGCGTCGAGGACGCCGCCCTGTCGATCTCCACCCGCATCGACATCACCACCGCCGAACTCACCAAGATCGAACCCACCCCACAGGTGCGCCACACGGACCGCCACATCAGCCTGTCCGTGTGGGTCTTCGACGACGAAGCCCTGGTCAGCACCCACCTCGCCGACCAACTCGGACACGCCTCCCCCACCCTGCACATCCGCCGACGCGGCCCAGGCGGCCTGTTCGACCAGTACGCCAACCACGTCGAACACCTCTGGAAAACCGCCAACTCACCAGCAACAGGCCGGTCGTGACCCGCAAGAACGCCTACGGCTCCCGCACCGACCACGCCGCCCGCCTCGCCGCGACCATTTAGCCTCCCCCAGTCAGAGGGGATTTGATTGATCAAGGCCGGCGAGAGAAAGGTGCACCTGACCTGCAAGGATGTGAGTGTCTAGATCATATCCATGATGGAATCGGGTGCACCTTTCTGGTGAGTAAGAGTAGCGGG
>NZ_JBHMIM010000142.1:0-2614 GCF_048060115.1 Micromonospora sp. LOL_023 | reverse complement strand
CCAACCCCGCCCGGGTCGACCCACCGACACCGGGCCACCCCCGCACACCCAAAACCCGCCGTGGTACAGGCCATTTACCGGTCAGCCTGGCCGCTGTTCCCGGCCGCCAGACCATCAACGGCTGCTCACTCCGATACAGACCGCGTGCCGGGCTACGTCCGGGCAAGCTCCGAAGATGCCGGAGCCTCGTTCCACCACCAACTGTTCACGCAGGTGAGCAGGGACCGTGTGGTTACGTTGAGGTAGTGGCTGAAGCGAACCAGGTTGCCGAGTTGAGCAAGGGTGACCCATAGGAAACCCGGCGGTTCCACAAGTGGCAGGTCGTCGCCGGTGTCTACGATCAGATACCTGGTTTCCGCATGATAAAACCGACCGCCCTCCTCGGAGTGCACGACGTCGAGCAGTCGCTGCTCCGGTCGAGAGTTCAGTGCATAGTCAAGGAATTTTGGCCGGGAAGGGTCCGGAAGACCCAGGTAGCTGTTTGGAATGCACTGAACGGTAGGTGCAATTTCCAGCACGTCGAAAGTGCCAGCCTCAGTGAGTGCGTGGGCCAGGACATGGAAGACTCCGTCGATCTCGCGTCCGAGGAAAGCAGCTACCCCGCGGCCGATCGGCGCTACCATCGGCTGCGACCACTGGGCCACCTCCCGGTTGCTGGCTCGTACGTCCACGCCCATGACCGTGAAGTATCGCCGACCCTCATGCGAGATTCGATGTTCGTCACGGTCCCAGTGCCGCACATCTTCCAGCGGAATGAGTTCACGGTCGAGTCGGTGCTCTGTCTTGGCTGCGGTCAGCCAACCGAGGATCCGCTCGGTCGTATGCAATGCACCCACGTCCGGCCCTTCGCTGCCGAGCACTCCATATCGCTGGCGGACCGATGGGATCGCGTCCTTCGCGAGGTTCGACATGCCGGACAGGACTGTACGTGTGTCCATGTTGACCAGGTTGTCCTGTTGTAGAAGCTCGGCAATCTGCGGCAACGACAGCCAGCAGAAGTCCGGATGCGTTGGCACCTCATTGTCCACCCGGACTATCATGTTGCGGTTTCGCTTTCGCAGGAACCACGATCCCTGCTCGGACTGCAACGAGTCGAAAATTACCTGCTCCGGTTGCGCCATGAGAAACTGCTCGAGATAGGGAACTGCGGCACCCTGATGAACTCGTGTATGGTTGCTGTGCGTTGCCTGGACCGTAGGTGAAAGTTGCAACAGATTGATGTTGCCTGGCTCCATCTTCGCCTGCAGCAAGCAGTGTGGCGCCCCATCGAAGTCCTTGACCAATACGCCGAGAACGCCCGTCTCGGGCTGCACGATGATCGGCTGATCCCAAGCGGTTGTCTCCCGATTGTCCGTGCTGACGCGAAGCCCTTCGATGCTAAAGAAGCGCCCGGTTCGATGTCGCAAGTTTCCGGTGTGTGGTTCAACCAACCAATTGTCTAGGCGATCGAGCGAAGTAGTGACGACATGGTATTCATTCACTTTTCGGCGGTCGTCAAGCCAGGCGTTGAACTCCATCGGGTTTCGGAACACGGAATCCTCCCAGTCGTCGGGCTCTCGGGATCGATCGGCGTACTCGAGGGACGAATCCGCCCTGGATCGAGTTTGGATTTAATGAGATGGAACCGGCTGGCAGGTCCCTGTCAGATCAAATGGGCGCCGCCGTCGACAGGTAGCACGACGCCGGTCATGTGCCGTGCTCCGAGCACGGCGAGTACAGCGTCAGCCACGTCATCGGCGCTGCCGACCCGCCGCAACGGGGTCACCTTGCGAACCTGTTCCGCGATGCCCTGGAAGAACGGATCGTCGCGGGTCCACGGCGTCTCGGTCAGTGCGGGTGCGACCGCGTTGACGCGGACGTCGGGGCCGAGCGCCTTCGCGAGCAGCCGGGTCATGTGCTCGACCGCGGCCTTACTGACCGCGTACGGGATAGAGCTTCCAGCTGGCCGGCTGCCAGCCACGGAGGAGATGTTTACGATGGACCCGCCGCCGTCCGCCGCACGCAGGTGCGGCACCGCCGCTGCGGTCATCTGCCAGGTGCCGAACAGGTTGGGTCCGAGGATCTCCTGCCAGACCTCTGGCGTGACCGCAGTCAAGTCGTCATGTGGGATCACCCGGGTGGTTCCGGCGTTGTTCACCAGCACGTCGAGCCGGCCGTACGCAGTCAGCGCCGCATTGATCAGCTTCTGTGCTTGTTCTGGAACGCTCGTGTCGGCCTGGACATATATGGCGTCCGGTAACCACCTGGCGAGCTGCTCTCCAGCCTCGGCCGAACGCACCGAGTTCACGACGATCCGCATATTCCGCTCGGCGAGACGAGCGGCGATCGCCGCACCGATCCCCGAGGACGAACCTGTCACTACCGCCACCTGCTTGTCCGTCTGGGACATTTGGCTGCTCCCCGCCACTGAAATCGCCGTGCGCTGTGCTACGCAAGCATCTGCACCTCCCATTGAGGCGGGATCGAGAATCCGTCAGGCGGCTCCGTCGATCATCAGTCCCGACTCGGCCAGTGCCGCAGGCCAAGCTCAGCACCACCGTGAACCAATGCCACTTAACGTAAGTGGATCATGGGTGTGGGCTGGGGTTTCGCGGGTGGCGGCGTCACGCGGCGA
>NZ_JBHMIM010000141.1:0-2625 GCF_048060115.1 Micromonospora sp. LOL_023 | reverse complement strand
TCCCAGGTCAGAAGGCACCTGTCTTTCAAGATCCACTATGTGGACCCGCCCATAATGAAGGGCTGAGGCTAAACCGTGTGTCGCAGGTTCGAATCCTGCCGGGGGCACCAGCATACGGCCCTGACCAGCAACAATCCGGCCCAGAAATGGATTGCTATCCATATAGTTTTGAACTGCCCCCGAAAACCCCCCGCTAACACCTACGGGCGATCAGGTTTGGGGCAGGCCCCTGCTCTAGGGCGTCTCGGCGACGGCCCTCGCGCGTGTCGATCCCGACCGGCCTGGGGCATGGTGGCGGCACCCTGGCTCGGTTGCCGCTTGGCCCACCCTGAAGCTGGGGGCAACAGCCACAGGACGCTCTGCATGGCCATCCACAACCGATCAACCTGACCCCTCGACGTCGCCGCCAGCGGCCCCTCGCCCACAACAGTCCTGTAGTTGCGACCCTCGCTCGGCCCATTGACCGGGCGCGGGCTGACGAGCGATGTCGGATATGCGATTCTGACCTTTCGTTGCTAAAGGTCACCGATCCACAGTCTTGGACGTGGAGGACTTCAGGCTGCGGTTGGTGCCGGGCTCCGTCATCGTCTTCGAAGGGCTGGACCGTGCGGGCAAGAGCACCCAACTGGCCATGCTGACCCAAGTTGTCGAGCCGTCCTCCGCCGAACTGGTACACATGCCCTCCGGGAAGACACCGTTCACACAAGGCGTCTACTCGTTACTCGAGCAGGACGGGCCCAGATCAGGTTTCGCCCGGCAGTTGGCCCACACCGGCCGGGTGAACGCGGTGGCGGTGCTGCCGCGACCAGACGGCCGACACCACATCGTCACCGGCAGCGGCGGAGGCGTCGGCGACGGGTCGGTGCGGGTGTGGGACCCCGACACCGGTGAACAACTGGCAGAGATAACCGGCCACACCGGCGGAGTGACTGCGGTTACGGTGCTGCCAGGGCCGGACGGCCGGCACCACATCGTCACCGGCGGCAGGGACCGTGCGGTGATGGTCTTCGTGTCGAGGACCGAGAAGCCTACGACGTGAGGGAGTAGCTCCCGTCAGTAGCAGTAGCCGGCACGGTGGCGTGCCGGCTACTGGGATTGGTGCAGTGGACCGCTAGCCGTGGGAGGAACTTTCCGAGACGGCTCGTGACTGCGGCGTACTGGCTGTTAGGCGGTGAAGCGTTCGCGGCTCGCTTCGCGTACGAAGGACTGCCAGTCCTCGGGGTTGATGCTCAGGACGGCGGCTGTCGGGTTCTTGCTGTCGCGGACGAGGACCCGCCCGGTCGTCGGGAGGAGGTTGGTGGCCACCTCCACGCAGTTGTTGCCGTTGCCGCTGCGGCTGGACTTACGCCACTGGGCACCGGTCTGGTCAGACTTCACGGAGTGCCTCCAATACAGAAGTGATCATGCTTTTCGACTCGTCCTCGTTGAGCGAGCGGCGGTCGATGTCTTCCCAGACAAGCTGGTAGGTGCCGGACTCGCCGGGCTTGTTGAGGTAGAGCGCCCCAGTCAAGGTATCCACATAGGCAAGCGGTGGCTCCAGCGGTTCGCCGCCCTGCGGGTCTGCGGGAAAGGTCAGCAGCGCGAACGGGGTGGATGCTGCCATGCCGCCGTGGACCCCGGCCGAGAAGGGGAGCACCCGGATGCTGATGTTCCCCCGTTGGGTCAGGTCGAGCAGATGCTCGAGCTGCTCGATCATCACCTCGCGCCCGCCGACATGCCGGCGCAGCACGGCCTCGTTGAGGATGACGCTCAGGTGTGGTGCGCGAGGGCGGGTGAGCAGTGATTGCCGCTCCATCCGGACCTCGACGCGTCGCTGCTTCTCGTCGTCATCGATGTAGCCGGTCGGCACCCCGTGGACTTCCTCGGCGTACCGCCGGGTCTGGAGCAGGCCCGGGATCAGCTCGACCTCATACTGCCTGATCGTCTCGGCAGAGTCCTCCAGCGAGACGTAGAGCGCGAAGAAGGCTGGCAACTCGGTCTCGGTGCGGTCGTGCCACCAGGACTTCCGCCGCCCGTTGCGGGTCTCTGCGGTGAGCGCGAGGAGGATCCTCCCGTCGTCAGGCTCCGCGCCGTAGAGCTCCAGCATGGCCTTGACGTCGATGTCCCGGAAGCGCACGGCCTCGTGCCCGTCCTCCATGCGGGCGATCGTCGTACGGCCCTTCTGGAGTGCGTCGGCTGCCTGCTCCTGGGTCAGGCCGACGCGTCGCCGTAGTGCTTCGAGTCGTCGGCCGACGTACCGACGTAACAGCGCAGAACCTACCATATCCGACACCTGTCGACCACCTCCCGCTCGTTTTGGGCGTGTGTCTCGCCCAAATGATACAACCGATCTGCCATTACATACATTGGCCCTGCCTAAATGGGCTGGACAATTGCCGATCATCTCATGCTGGCTCGATTAATGGAAAGCCGATCTTCTTGAACTGTTGATTTTTGGGCGCACCCAAAGTGTAATGAGTTGGTCGCAGGTTCTCCGCTCACCGCCTCGGGGCTGATGGTTGGCGTGGAGGCGTACCTCAATGGGAGAACAGCCCTCGGACGTAGGCCCGCATCGGCCGCACGGCCCCGGCGTTGTTCCTCTATGCCTGATTTGATCACGGTTTGTTAGATGCGGTAGACGGCGAA
>NZ_JBHMIM010000140.1:0-2677 GCF_048060115.1 Micromonospora sp. LOL_023 | reverse complement strand
CCGCCACAGGCGGACAAAACGGCCAAGCCGGAACGATCAGCAGGGATCAACGCTCTCTGACGGATTGAGGCTAGCTTCATCGATCTCGGTCCGGACCACTACAACAGCCACATCAACAACACCGCAAAACCCGCAGCCTCATCCGCCAGCTCGAAGCCCTCGGCCACACCGTTCAGCTCAACCCGGCCTGACCAGCACCACACCCAACGGACAAGTTCAGAACCTTGTCGGGGCTCCGCCCCGACGCTGCCGCCTGCCCACTCACGGTTGTTTTTCCGGTCAGATCGCCGCGTTCACCGGGCTGTTGACGCCGTTGGACCTCGCTGATCATGTGGTGACCGCTGACGCGATGCAGACCCAGCGTAAGCATGCCCGTTGGCTGAGGGAGGTCAAGCGGGCGCATTTCGTGTTCCCGGTGCTTGACAACCAGCCGACCCTGTTCGACCGGCTCGACGCTCCGGCCTGGGCCGGTGTGCCGGTCACCGCGTGGAGTGTGGATGACGACCGGGGCCGGCAGAATCCACTCCGGACATCAACACGGAGTACCCAACAACACACACTCCGACTTTGCCGTGCCCGTGGCACGTCCGGTTAAGGAGGCGACACGAGGAAACGGATCGGTCGAGAGACCGACACCGCGCCTCGTGCCGACCTCACGGCATGCGCGTCGACGGCCACCTGGCCTGGCTGCACTCCGCCTCCACACCCACCGACGTGCTCCTCACCGTGCACCGCAGACGCGGCACCGCCGCGATGGACGACGCCGGCGTGCTGCCCGCCTTCACCGGCGTCGCCGTGCACGACGCGTGGGCCCCGTACGACACCTACACCGACGCGGTCCACGCCCTGCGCAACGCCCACGAGCTACGCGAACTGGTCTACGTGGTCGACACCGCCACCGGACAAGTCGCCGACCTCGCCGGCCAGGCCATCGACGCCCTGCGGCAACTGAACCGCCTGACGGTGACGGCCCGCGCCGACGGCAGCCAACCCGACCCGGCCGACCTGGCCGAACAGACCCACCTGCTGCGCTCGGCCGTCGTGTTCGGCGCCGAGGCCACCGCCGACCGAACCGACAAGCTGCACCGCAAACGCCACGCCCTGTTCGTGCGACTACGGGACGACGCGCCGACTACCTCCGCTTCGTCACCGACCCGGCCGTGCCGTTCGACAACAACCCGGCCGAGCGGACCATCCGCACGCCGAAACTCCGGATCAAGTTCTCCGGCAGCATGCGCACCATGACCGGAGCCGAACACTTCGCCGCGATCCGCACCGCCACCGCCACCCGACACGGCATCAACATGCTCGACGCACTCACCCGAGCCGCCACCCCTAGATTCCCACATCCGCCTGACCCACCTCGCGCGCTTGCGGTATTCCAAGGTCCCGCGCACCTATCCAGTCACAAGCAAACTACAGCAACAGAATCTTCTCAAAAAACGAAGGATCTCGGTACGTTCCCTCATCCTCATGCCACACGATAGAACCAGAGAGCACATAGTTGGCGAGTTCACCTCCAACAATGAACAACTCAGTCCCGCCAGGAAATTCGCGGCCAGCTTGCGATTCAATTTCCGACCGCTCGCCTCCACTAGCCCTGCCAATCGTCAGGCTCTCGAAAACTGTATCGAGTTGCATGCGAGCCACCTGCTGGAAAAGGACGTCGATCCTGGTTGAATTATCCTCATCGCGCGAACTACGCAGAAGCAGAACCTTATGACTCACGGAGTAGCGCCACAGCTTGAATTGGCGAGAAGACTCGAACAAAACTTCCATCAGATCCCTACCAATTGGGTTTCGCAAGGTACACTCGCGCGTCGGCGTGGTAAAACTTGATGCTACTCCAAGTCCTGACTTCTCGTCGAACAGCTAGACCAAGCTGAGCCATTTCCCAGTCAGTAGCACCAAAATTGCCACCTCTGCCGGCATTATAGGCATTCATGAATCTTTCTGAATGCGTAGCGCCATCCATACCGTCAAGTGCGACATGGATCGTCGTATCCTCATCCCTGATAGCATCCTTCACGGCCATCTGCCAGCCGGCCATGCCACTTTCGGGATCAACCGGCTTCAAGCCCGGATCATTGAAGGTTCTCACGTTACTCAGACCTTCGCCCCTCAGGTGGCTAGCCAACTTCTCACCATGTTCGTTAATGCCGAGAACTGCGTTGTTGCAGTTGTGTACAAGAACCGGCGTGTCGCCGGCAAGTACATGGTACGTGTGGGTGTCGGCGACTGTCAGGTCGCGCATCTCCCGCTCGTCCCGGCGTGTCTCGACCGACACCACCGTGACCTCGCCACGACCCGCCACCCGCAGCCGGGTGCCCGGTGTGAGGTCGCCGGCGTTGACCCATGCCTGCCGGTCTTCGTTCCAGAAGGGGTGGTTCGGCGTGGTCTCGACGACGACCGTCGCACCACCACCGTCGCGGTTGTGGTTGTCGCTGGTGCGGACCCGTACATCGGTCAACTCACGGTCGGTGTTGCGGTGCAGTTGGGTGACCGGCTTCGGTGAGGACGTCCCGGACACCGGGTCCGTCGCCACCACCTGGTCACCGACGTTGACATCGACGATCGGACGGGTGGTGCCGTCGGCCATCAGTACCCGGGTGTCGGGGGCGAAGCTGTGCGTACGACATCCCGGACCCGACCCGCCACGACCACTTGAGGCGGATGG
>NZ_JBHMIM010000139.1:0-2812 GCF_048060115.1 Micromonospora sp. LOL_023 | reverse complement strand
GTCAACAACGGGGTCGGTCAGGGAAGATGTCGTCACGAGCGCGGCTCCAGCGATGAACTTCGAGGCTAGTCCCCCGCAAGATCATCAGGAGTCGCGCTCGTCCCGCAACTCAGCCGATGTCCGATTTTCAACACGGACAGAACGACTCAAGCCGGAACAACGCCGGGGCCGTGTGGATTTGCTCGGATGATGTCTGCGGCGGTGATCTCTTTAGTGTTACTTGGTGCGGTTGATTCATAACCTGATGGGACGGGTTCCGCAGATTCTGACACGACTGGAGGCGTCGCTGATGCCATCGTTCCTTGGGTTAAGGCGATGGTCAATGCTGCGAGGACAACCGCGCCCTTCATGCTGGTCGAGCGTACTTTTGTCGCGATCTTGAGCATATTCACTCCCTGCCTTCCCCTGGGCATTTGATCTATTTACTTTGGGCTATTGGTTGCTGGATCGTCAAGGACTAGTGCGGTGTGCTGAGAGTTGATCGTGTGTAACATTTCGCTGGGTGTAATCAGGGTCTAGCTACCCGGCTTTGGCGCGCTGCTTTGGGTGTAGCGCTTGTGTCGAAGTGATGTTTTTCACATATGCCTCGTTGATGCGACGGGTTGATCGTCTCCGACGCCTGCGGCCGGAAGCATTCGGAGCCGCGAGTTTGGCGTCAGACAGCCAGTAGTGCCTGCATGGCGTCGGCCATCACGACGCAGCGGAATCCGGTGTCGTCGTCGAGCATCGAGGCGTCGGCGTCGTTGAAGTTCGAGGGCGTGGCTCGCTCAAAGCCGCTGGTGAAGGCGCTGCCTTTGAGTTCGAAGCGGCCCGGCGTGGTCTCGGTCCGACACCACTCCCAGACGTTGCCACACAGGTCGAAGACCCCGTAGATGCTCGTTCCGCTCTGGTAACGGCCGACGGGTGTGGTGTCCCGGATGCCGCCTTCGCGGACGTTGCACTTTGCGGGGGTCGGCTGGTTGCCCCATGGGTAGACGCTCCCTGCCGGGCCTCGTGCTGCCTTCTCCCACTGCTGTGAACTCGGCAGGCTCTTGTCTGCCCAGCGTGCGTAGGCGCTCGCGTCGTTCCAGGTCACGAAGACCACTGGGTGGTCGGCAAGTTCCGTGGGGCAGACGCCTCCTGGCCAGTGGCCCGGAGGCTTGTAGCCGGTCGCGTCGATGAACCGCGAATAGTCCGCGTTCGTCGTGGGATGGACGTCGATGTAGAAGGCGGGAAGCCAGACTGGTTCATTCTCCGCGCCGCTGAGGTACACGCCGGCGTCGATCAGTGCCATCGGCTTGCCGTCCGCCGGATGACGCACGTGAGCCGTTTCGGGCGGCGGAGTCTGCTCGGGTATCGATGCGATGACTGACGCGTCGATCTGCAGCGCGAAGCGTGCCTGCGCATCAGTGCCGGCGCGCTCAAGTGATGTGTCGAGCGCCGCCTGGTTCATCGGGCGTGGCTTGATCGCTTGACCGCCAGCTTCCCATTTGGACACCATGCGGTCTGACACGCCCAGGTGCTCGGCGAACTCGCGAACGCTCATCCGGCGCGCTTCGCGTAGTGCCCGGACCTCCGTGCCGGACCACTGCCGTACGGTGGACACCTGCGACTCCTCCACTTCATCGTCGCGGGTCAAGTATCGCTGTATGTATCGACGTGGAGTTCGTCAGAGCGGCTCGCCGGGGATGGCGCTGTATTCCTTGCGGATCTGCTCGATCAGCGGAACCGTGTCGGTCCATCGGACCGCGTTGACCGCGACGATGTCCCGGACTCCAACCGCAGCGTTGGTGGCAAAGGCTGCGGTGTAACGATCCAGCTCTGCCAGGTTGACGCGGCGCTGAAGCCCTGCACGTTCCTGCTGGATCAGCGCCATCGTGATTCCCGGCAGGACGGGTGCTTGCGGCCACACGATCTCGTCGCCTTCGACCAGGCCGATGTTCCAGGTTGCCCCTTCGGAGATGAAACCCTCGCCGTCCACGAGCAGGACATCATCGAAGCCAGCGAGCTGAGCCTGCCGACGGTGGTACAGCGTCGCGAATAAACCGATGTGCTTGACGGCTGGAACATCCCGGTCGTACGAGCAGGCGGTGAGCGTCAGCGGCTGCGGCGGAACCGACGACGCCGGGCGCGTCGTGACCAGCACCTGAGGGCTTGATGCGCTGGCGGGATGCCCAAGTTCGAGATTCGGGTCGAACACCGTCACCCGGGCAACGATCGACTCGGCAGAACCGTCCACCGCCTGGCGGACATAGCTGCGTACCTCGTCTCCATCGAGTTCCGCGCCGAAGAGTACGCGACAGTCCCTCGTCAGCCGGTCAAGATGCAGCGTGAGGCCGCGCACCCGGCCGGCGTCCACTCGCATGGACGTGAAGTGACCGTAGTTGGTGAGACCGAGGATCTTCAATTGATCTAGATCAACCGGCTTGCCGTTCAGCAGCATGGTTCCAGTCTCTCGCATTGCTCCGATTCCCGGCACTGCTGGTCTGCCAAGTTCGGCAGAAGTTCGGCACCGAGGTGGCAGAGCGACATTCCCCGACGCTTACGAGACACGCGAGCATGACTACGCCTCGTTACGGCAGACCGGTCCGTGACGTCGGTAGCTCTCTATCTGCGCCGCCGCGCCTGATGAGGAGGAGATTCCCTTGCTCGACGAACGCGGCATCCGAGCCGATCATCCACTCGTTCGGCTACTCGGGCAGCCTACTGCTGCCGCAGAAGGGTCGTCTCGATCCCGGCGTCGGCGAACTGAGCCGTCGGATGCCCGTACCAGCGTCCCTGTGGGCGTACCGCCGTTTGTGGCTGCGTGCGCAGGGCGGGCGGCCCGACCTCC
>NZ_JBHMIM010000138.1:0-3065 GCF_048060115.1 Micromonospora sp. LOL_023 | reverse complement strand
GACATGAACCGGGCCGCCTGGGCCTGGGCCCGCCTGACGATGCGGTTGCGGCGGGGTGAGCCGTTGCCGGCTTTCGAGGCGCGGCTGGGCGGGTTGTGTCTGGTGACCGGGCTGGACGACTTCCTGTTCACCGGCCTGCCCACATCGGCTCGGCGGCATCTGCACCGGGAGACCGTCGCACGCCTGCCAGCCGAGATCGCCGAGCTGTTCACCATCGCACGCCACCGCCGCCACCACCGTTGATCATCCCCGCGACATCCCCTCAGACAGCGGAGTCTGCCTCTGTCCGGCGGTCTCGGGTCTCGGTCTGGTCCTTGGTCCCTCCGGTGTGTTGCCTGCCCTGACCGCTCTCCCGCCCTGGTTCCGAGAGGCATCTACGGCTGATCGACGTGTCCTTGGCAGTAACACTCACGCGGATCTGTACACAAGTAGGGAGAGACCGCATCAGCCCGCCAGTCAGGAGACCATATGAAGCCTACGGGGGAGCGTGACGAACGGTGGTTCACCAGCGTCTACGCCGCGCACTACCGGAACATCGTGGCGTACGGGTTGAGGCGTACAGCTGACATGGACGTCTCGGTTGAGCTCGCCCAGGAGGTCTTTACTGTCGCGTGGCGGCGACGTGCGGATGTGCCGGACCGCGAACTTCCCTGGCTGTACGGCGTCGCTCGGCGGCTGTTGGCCAATCTTTGGCGTGTGCAACGCGCAAGGCCACCGACGATGCCGTTCGCTGAGATGGGCCAGCCTGCTACGAGCAGTTGGCCTCATCCCGAGTCCAGGGTAGAAATGGTCGATCTTCGACGGGCACTGTCGACGTTGCCTGAGGCGGACCAGGAGCTGTTGCGTCTCATCGGCTGGGAGCGTATGTCGGTCGCCGAGGCCGCATCGGCGCTCGGCTGCAGCCGTACCGCAGCAGCGGTGCGACTACACCGCGCCCGTCGCCGCCTGAAGTCAGCTATCGACTCGACAACGGGTGTTACTGCACAGCGGAACGACTCTATAAGTGAGAGGGGCGAGAGTGCGCGCATCGCAGCGAGTTGAAGAACTTCTCGGGCCGGCTGACCCGATTCAAGGAATGGGTCTGCCTTCCCCCCGGGACACAGCACAC
The DNA here is from genome assembly GCF_048060115.1 of Micromonospora sp. LOL_023. Classification (NCBI taxonomy): domain Bacteria; kingdom Bacillati; phylum Actinomycetota; class Actinomycetes; order Micromonosporales; family Micromonosporaceae; genus Micromonospora; species Micromonospora sp. LOL_023. The sequence continues at coordinate 1,957 of NZ_JBHMIM010000138.1, read as the reverse complement.
GAGATCATCGAGCGTGCTGACCACAGCTCGGTGCAGCTGGATCTGAAGTCTGGCGGCGATGTGCGTCCGTCATTCGTCCGAAGGCCACGGCTGGCGCTTGTGGCTGCTGTCGCGATCGTCGTAGCAGCGGCAGCAGTGACTGTGCCGGTCTGGATGCTGGGGGACCGAACCATTGGCCCTGCAACGAACGATTCCCTGAGTACGGCGGCCGGCGCTGAACTGGAGGTGTTGATCCCTGTGGCATACCGGCAGCCGGACAATCCGCCGGATGCTGGTCCCATGCTCAGCGACCTCGCCGACCGCATCGCCGACGCCCCATATGACAACCATGACGGAACCTATTCGTACCATCGGCGTAAGTCTTGGGGCGCTCGGCAGGCAATGGCGCCAGGCGGCCACATCATGAGTATCGCGGAGGAGACTGAGACTTGGTCGGACAGTAGTGGGAACGGCATGACCAAGGTTCAGCAGTTGGCGCCGGAGTTTCCTACTGAGGAGTCCAGGCGGTATTGGGAAGGTGCCCTCGACCCTAGCGCGCGGACACCTGGTGCGCCCGTATCGTCTACTGGGCTAGTTGGTCCGGATCAACCGATCACCGAGGACCCGTCCGAGCTCACCAGGAAGCTCAAGGTTGGCGCCGGTGCAGGAACCACGGTGAAGGCAGTCAACGACATATACAGCCTGTACGTCGTGCCGCGTTCGGTCCGTTCGCAGATCCTACGCGTCCTCGCCGGCACGCCTAGTCTGCACTGGCGTGGCGAGGTTGTTGACCGCGCTGGTCGGACCGGTGTAGCTGTTACGACCGACGACACCGAGCACAACGTCCAACTCTTGCTGATCTTCGACCCGGTTACCGGAGAACTGCTTGCACACGAGGTGGTCAAGCTCACCGAACCGCGGCAGGTGCAGGTCTACAACCTGATTCTAAGCTACGGGCGTACAGCTGAAGTCGGCTAACGTCACCGGGCGGCTTCCGGGTCGATGGAAGCCGCCCACGCATCTCAATGGGGAGGGCTGAGGTGCTTACTCGATGTCATTCGGTGCAGACGTGAACTCCGTCGATGATGTCATTCGCGTTCCGATTGCGCATATTGCTTTCGTAGTCAAATGCGTAGCTTGTGACTGCGATGCTCCAGTTGTTGGATCCAAGGTAGTTGTAAAACCGGCTTACCGTTCCGGGTGTTTGATTGTTCTCAAAAGATGAGATACGGTCGTTCCATTTTGGTGCCGAACTACCCGTTCCTACCCACGCTCCATCCGGGTAACGCATGCCGCCAAGGTTCATGATGGCGTTCGCCGGTTGGCAGGCGTAGAAGCCAAGTCCAAAACCGAAGAGATCTGCATAGCTGTGCTCCCAGAAGCAAAGATTGTAGTAGTCGCAAATGTCCGTCTGGTTTCGGAGGTTGTCCTGCATGCCGCCTTTCGGTGGCAGTAGCACATCGATTCCCGGCGCAATGTTTATCGCGTTCTCTCGGACTTGACGTGCGTTTGGATTTGCTCACGGCCCCGGCGTTGTTCCTCTATGTCTGATTTGATCACCGTTTGTTAGATGCCGTAGACGGCGAAGGTGTCGGCGCGGTCGTGGAGGTCACGGCGGGCGTGGGGCGATGTTGGCGCGTCCGACGAGGCGGAAGGTGTTCAGGGCCAGGTTGCGCATGGCGGCCACGTTGCGGGGAGCCGTACCCGTCCTGAGTTGGGAGTCGTCCTCGTTGAAGGTGACGTCCCGGGTCCAGTGCAGACGGGTTTCCACCGACCAGTGTCCTCTGACGTAGGCGTTGAGGTGCTGCGGTCCGGCCTGGGTGGCGTCGAGGCTGACGATCCCGTGGATGATCTGTTTGCTGGTGCGGATCCCGTCGAGTCCGCCGGTGTCGTGGCGGAGCCGGAAAACCTGGCGGGCTCCGGGGAACAGGGTGTCGTCGCAGCCGGTGACGCGGATCGTGCGGCGTTCGGCGCGTCC
>NZ_JBHMIM010000137.1:0-3303 GCF_048060115.1 Micromonospora sp. LOL_023 | reverse complement strand
CGGCGTGGCGTCCCCGACATGCTCGGCGATGGTCCACCCGTTGCGTTTCGGCATCCTGCTGACCAGCGCCGACACGTATCGGCCGGCGTGCCGCCACGTCCGCGTCTGGACGAAACACGACCGCACCCGTTCCAACAGGTTGCCCTGTGCGCGCACCGCCCGGTCAGCCGCTACCCTGGCAGCAGCAGCCGCCTTCGATCTTGTTGTTCTCACAAACACATGATCAACAAGGCGGCTGCGTCCGCGTTGCACCACCCCTGCCGACCCGTCCTACCTGGTCACACCCCTTATGGCGGCTGCCGTACTAGTCTGCGCTCGGCGGATCGACCGGCCCGAGCACCACGGTGCCGTCCGGGTCGACCCGCCAGCCCGGATTGCAGGCAACCTCCCAGATGGCACCGTTCGGGTCGGCGAAGTGCCCGTGGTAGCCGCCGAAGTCGGCCCGCTGCCCCGGCTTGAGGATTCGGCCGCCGGCCGCCTGCGCCTCGGTCAGCACCCGGTCCACGTCGCCCGGCGTCGCCACGTTGTGCGACAAGGTGAACCCGGCCGGCGTCGTCTCGACCCTGCCCCCCGCAGCGATGTCACGCGCGAAGCCGTCGGCATCGAACAGGCCGAGAACCAGACCCGGACCGATCTGAAAGAAGATGATCTCACCGGGTACGTCGAGCGTCGGCTGCCAGCCGAGCCCGTCCCGGTAGAAGCGGCGAGCCGCCGCGAGGTCTGCGGTGGCCACGGTGACGAAGTGCACCTGCTGCTGCACGCTGAATCCTTCCAATCCCGGACATCGAACTCGGTGCTGCTACCTCAGTCCCAGGTAACCGACCAGATCGACATGCCCGGCGGCACCGGCGGGAGGTCAACGTAGTCGTCGACCAGCCCGGCCAGCAACCCGCTCGGCTCCAGCCCATCCACCCCACGACTCGCAGGTGCAGCTGCACCCGAACCCAGACCATGTCGTCGCGCCGTTCGATGCCGCTGAACCGCTCGGCCAACCCGGCGATCGGCGGACGGCCGTACTCCCACTTGTTCGGGGCGATGGACCTTCTTCGTCGTTGCCGTCGAAGAACGCCGCAACGGTGACCAGTGGCAGCAGACCAGGGTCCCCGGCCCGCCGCACCCGCTCCGACACAAATAGCGGTGCGGAAGTCTGCCACTGGCCGGGGATGGCCTGCCGACCCGGTCACTCGACGGGGGACGTGCCCAACTCCTGCGCACCGCTCTGCCGTAGATGCCGGTTGTTACGCGGCTCCTGGCGGGTCTTCATGTCGTTGAGCCGCCGCCGCAGATCGTCCCGCACATCGTTCAGGGCTGCCCGAAGATCCTCCTCGGCCGAGGTTGTCACGATCTTCGGCCAGCCGGCGATCAGGCATTCGAGAGTGACCTTCTGCCCACGTACCTCCCGGTCCTTGACCGACAACTCCAATCGGGTGCTGTCGGCCGGAAATGCGGCCAATCGACCGTCGATCACCGAGAACTGCTCGACGATCCATGCTCGGTCGCGCTGGCCGAAGCCTGCCCCGAGGTTCAGGCACTCGCCGACATTCGCCACATCGGTGGGGGCGCTCACCGGATCACCCCCGACGGCGTGCCGACGATCGGGAAGGACAGGGTGTCGTTGGGCATGATCTCGACCCTTCATGTCATAGCTTGCACTAAGTCACGCACATACCCTCCCTGGGGACAGCCGGAAACCCGCCGGGCGCCTCGGCGGTCACCTCGTGGAGCAGCCGAGCCGCCGGTCGACGTGGCCGATGAGCAGGTAGAGCCGGTCCAGGTAGAGCGCCTGCAGGTGATTCGGGAATCCCGGCAACCAGGGTTGCGCCGGGCCCGGTTCGGCGCCCCGACGGCCTGGTCGAGAGTCTGTGATGCCGACCGAGACATTGATCACAGTCAGCAGGCGCGTCGACGGTGCGCGACGTCCCGGCTGGCCCACCGGGCGGCGCGTACGGCTGCGGTCGTCGGTGTACCCGACGGCCAACGAGTCGTGGCGTAGGCGGTAGCCGAGCAGATCCCGCCACAAGAGTTGGCCGACTTCGTGCCAACGAGACTTTCAGTCCACGAACGACCGCGTAACGTACGCACTGTAGACCAGTTGCCGCGCAACACGAGGGCGAGACACGGAAGAAGTCACCGATTGACAACTTTGAGTGATCATCCCGAGAACCGGCGCCACCGGGACCCTGGCCACCGCCACCGCAGCCCTCAGGGCGACCACGAGAGGGCACATCATCCGAACGGCTGATGCCGATGGTTCAATGCCGACGGCATAAGTTTTCTTTACTTGCGGCTCAAGAAACCATCATTTCTGGCCGCGCAGTTGATTCTTCATTGAACCAATCCCTAACGTATGCGTAGGCGCAGACGGCCTGCTAGCCACCCCGGTGACCCCCACTACTGGTCGGCCGCTGCGAGCCTATACAGACAATCACAGTACGGTGAGCGTTCGGAAGGTGTACACATGGGACGATCGGTCCACAGACGCGCACCCACCCCTACCACGAGATCCGGCTCCCGGGCACGCCGCGCCGTCATCGCGGTGGCGACCCTCGGTGCCTTCGGGGTCCTGATCGGCGTCAGCCAGATCTCCAACGCGCAGACGGACCGCCGGGAACCCATCCAGATCAACGGGCTGGAAGTCCTCGGCAACAGCTGCGAGGGGAGCAACCTGGAGCCGCACAGCGGGTTCCAGGAGGGCAACCGCTGCGTCTCCACGGCGTTCGGCGAAGTTGGCGACGCGGAGAAGAACCCGACGCTGCTGATCACCGAAGCTCCGGAGACCATCGGTGTCGGCGAACCGTTCCAGTTGCGGGTCAGCACCCGCAATCTGGTCCGGGACCGGTTCCTCCCTGCCGGTCAGGGCGGCTACTACGTCGAGTCGTCGCTGCTCACCGGGGAGGGCCTCACCCGTGGGCACTTCCACACCGCATGCCGGATGCTGACCAGCACCACCGAGGCACTGGACCCGGCACCGGTACCGGCGTTCTTCGTCGCGACCGAGGACGGCGGCGGTGGGGCGGAGCCGGACGTCGTCACGATCCAGATCCCCGGGCTGCCGCAGGAAGGGATCGCGCAGTGCGCTTCCTGGGCCGGCGACGGCTCGCACCGGATCCCGATGATGCAACGGGCCAATCAGACCCCGGCCCTCGACGCCGTCCGGATCCGGGTGCAGGTACCCGGTGCGGAGGAGCCCCCAGCCGAGGAACCCCCAGCCGAAGAGCCCCCAGCCGAAGAGCCCCCAGCCGAAGAACCCCCAGCCGAAGAACCCCCAGCCGAAGAACCCCCAGCCGAAGAACCCCCAGCCGA
>NZ_JBHMIM010000136.1:0-3318 GCF_048060115.1 Micromonospora sp. LOL_023 | reverse complement strand
ATTCCCACACATCTTGACCGTTCCGGACACCGCGCCCGGTGATCAGAGCCTTACCCGGAAAGGCTCAATGTCCTTCAGAACGAGGAGTCGATGTACCTCGGTGAACGGATGACCGAGGACGACATCGACCGGGCAGCCGCCTACCTACACGAGCAGGATTTCATCAAGGGCGTCCGGACAGCCCAGACGCGTGGCCCGGTTCGGGTAGAACTGACTAGCAAGGGCGAGGACTGCGTCGAGCAGTACGGAGGAAACGTGACGGCGTACAAGCAGGGCGGCCAGGGCCGGGGTGACACCGCCACCTTCAACTTTGGGCCGATCATCAACAACGGCACGATGGCGGTGGCCAGTGAGGGCTTCACCCAGAACACGACCGTCGGTGTCGATCAGGCCGGCGTCGCCAAGCTCGTGCAGACCCTCCTCGACGGGCTCGACAAGCTGCAGCTGACCGACGAGGCCAGAACGTCCGCGCGAGCGGAACTCGAAGCAGTTCAGCAGGAAGTCCAGCAGCCGCAACCAAACACCGGCCGCGTCACCGCCGGGATTGGCCGCGCAGTGAACTACTTCATGGAGGCAGGCAAGCCGGTCGTCACCGCAGCGTTCATGCTCATCGCGAGCGGCTTCGGGCTCCCTCCGGCGGCGTAAGATTCCTGTCCACATCGGTGCCTTGCCGGCGGCCAGCCCGACCCAACCATGACATCGTTCACGACATCTGCCTCGCCAGGGCTTCCCGCCTACCCCTCGCCACATGGATAGATGTGATTAAACAGGACGAGCTCGCTGACTGGATTCTGATCGCCCTGGGCGAACTTGGCGGCAGCGCCCGCCGCGATCGCGTCCTTGGCGCCATCGAGCGTTCGCTCGGTGGCCGGCTCGCAGCCGACGATCATGCGCTCCGAGCCAACGGCGAAGCAGCCTGGAAGAACAATGCCTCCTTTGCCCGAAAAGAGCTGGTCGCGGCGAAACTGCTCTTCCCGACGGCGCGGTCCGGGCACGGCACGTGGACGTTGACACCGACCGGAGTCCGGCGATCTCGCATCCTACGATCACGCCAGAGCGCGTCTCTCTGTCCGTCGTTTCGCTCGATCGCTGCAAGGGTTGCCTGGTCTACGACTGTCGGACGATCCGTCGGACTGGTGCCCCTGGAGCCGACCTTCACTGACAACGCGCTACTCGAGCTCGCGACCCAGCACCGAAGCCAGATCAAGATCCACCGCTTCGCCTCCCACGAGGAGGCCCAAAACGGCGCCGACTGGGAGTGGTGGATCCGCGACCAACACCGCTACATAGGATTCCGGATCCAAGCCAAACGCGCCCACCCACGCACGGGACGAATAGCCCTCGACCAGCCGGCAGCAGGCACGGCACCCTTCGACAAGCAAGTCGAGGCGTTCGTGGAACGATGCCGAGCGGACAACATCTCCGGCCTGTACTGCATCTACAGCGACTGGCAACCTAAAAGACTCGGCCTTGCCGGCCCGGGTCCCTGCCCGCACGGACCCGCCGACGTCGCCCAATGGGGCTGTACCGTCGTGCTTGCCGAGACAGCGCTCCGCCTTGCAACCAGCGGACAGTGCGACGCCGAGACAGTCTTGGGTGCTGGAATGCCCTGGTACCACCTCGTCTGCAGCACAGGCGAGAGCATGATCGCCGGAATCCAGAGTGTCTTCGAACGATTGATAGAGCACGATGTAACTCTTCGAGACGTGAGTGACGGGGTACCGATGGACCACATGTTCCCGTCCCCCGCGACGCAACCGCCGGCCCAGGTGACAGCCTTCTTCCAGCGCGACGTCGAAATCTTGGAGCCATGGAGCGACCTCGTGGGAGTCGTGCTGGTCGACGCTCGGGCCAGCAACACCTCCAGTACCGCAGACTTCTGACCAACACGATCGCTCCCACCGCCACGGTGACGACCAGAGGTGCGCCCGGATTGGGGCCCGGCGGGCTGTAAACGTCCCGGTGACGGGTCAACGGTGCCCCCGTTTACCCCCCGAAAACCCCTGCTAAGGGTGGACTATCAGTGACGAGCGTTGACAAGCCGACGATTGCGTCGGTGCTGGTAAGCGATGGTTTCTGGCGGCCAATGACAAGCTCATGACCGTGACGTTTGGCAACCGTGTGTCGCAGGTTCGAATCCTGCCGGGGGCACACATTCGGACATAACGGCCTCGCAACCCAACTTCCTGGTCAGCGCGGCACGCGGCGAACGCGAAATATCGCAGGTCCTACGGCTGATCCGTCAGGCTGTTGATGTTTCACCAGCTCAGCGCGCCTGGGAGGGATCTTCGCAGGTCCGTGTCGCCCAGCTTGCCGTGCGGATCGGGTTGCTACCGATGACCACGCCTGACTGCAGCGGCGCCCCACCCAGTTCGTCCGGGCGCGTCACCAAGCGGATCAGCTCAGGTAAGCATGGGAATGACCTTGGCGAAGGTGTCCAGAGACTTCTCCTGCACGGTGATGTAGGTGAAGCCGAACCGGTTTCGGCGGGCCAGGAGCTGTTCGGCGATCTGTTCAGGGCTGCCGATGAGTACGGCGGGGAGGCTGCCGATCTGGGCTGGGCTCATCGTTCCGCGCAGAAAGCGGAAGTAGTCCTCGATGGCTGCCCGGCGGTCGTCGGTCACCTGAGCACGGAGCACGATCACGTTGCGCTGAACCCCTTCGCGGCCCTGGTGGCGCAGTTCCGCGTCTACGAGGGCGACCCGTTCGGCCATCTGCCGTTCGGTAAGGATGTACATGCCACGGCCGTGTACATCGAAGGCGGTGGCCGAGAAGGAGATGATGTCGGCGTGCCGCGCGGCAAGGCGGAGAACCCTGTCACCGTTGCCGCCGATCATGATCGGGGGCCGATCCTCTAGGCCCATGCCTGCCTGGGCTTCTCGCAGTGCATCCAGTCAGGAGCCCAGGATCAGCTCCCAGAGAATGCCGTCACGCCAGGCGCCATCGAGGAGGATGTGCTCGCGGGCCACGCCGTACGGGCGAAAGCCGTTGCGACGCAGAGCCTTCTGCGAGGCCAGATTCTCCAGCCGGGTGGAAGCCTCCGCCCGATGCAGACCGAGCTCGCCAGCCATCACCGCCAGGACCTGCGTCACGGCGCGGCTCGCATGCCCCTCGTTCTGGAAGACACTGCCGATCCAATAGCCGACGGACGCCTTGCGCAGAAATGGCTGCCTCAGAATTGTGCCGACTGTGACCTGCCCGGCGACAGTGCCATCGGCGAGCACCACACCAGGCCAGGTTGTGCCGCTGAGGTGCCCCGAGGATTCCGGACAGGGAGCCAATAAGGTTACCCTGTTAGGAAAGTCGAGGGAAGAAGCG
>NZ_JBHMIM010000135.1:0-3418 GCF_048060115.1 Micromonospora sp. LOL_023 | reverse complement strand
CGATTCCCACACATCTTGACCGTTCCGGACACCGCGCCCGGTGATCAGAGCCTTACCCGGAAAGGCTCACTACCTGGTCGCCGCTAACGTCAGCGACATCGCCGCGATGGGTGCCGCACCGATCGGCGTACTGACCGTCGTTCGCTACCCCAACGACCTCGACGACGCCGGATTCCTCGACGTCATGGCCGGCATTAACCAAGCCTGCACCGACTTCGGCACCCTCAACGTCGGCGGCGACATCGGCAACGCCGAACGCATCGTGCTCTCCGCGTGCGCGATCGGCGTCTGCCGTACCGGCACCGCCCTGACCCGCCGCGGCGCCAGACCCGGCGACCACCTCTGCGTCACCGGCCCTGCGGAGTCCTCGGCGCCGCCGTCGCCTACTTCCCGAAGCGTGCCGTCAACGGCTGGGCCCTGCCCGACAGCATCGAAGCCGACCTGCTGACCAGCTGGCGCCGCCCGCGCGCCCGGGTGGCCGAAGGTCGACTCCTGTCCACCGGCGGCTACGCCACCGCCTGCCAGGACACCTCCGACGGCCTACGCGCCACCATCGAACAACTCGCCACCGCCAGCGGCGTCGGCTTCACCATCACCGCCGACGACATCGCCGTCCACCCCGCCGTCAGCGCGGTCGCCAAGCTCACCGGCACTGACGACCTCACCCTTGCCATGAGCGCCTCAGCCGACTTCCAGCTCGCCTTCACCGTCCCCCCGGACCGGCTCGACGCCTGCCGCGACACCTTCGACCATCACGGCCTCACTTTCGACGTCATCGGCCGCGCCACCCCACCCGAAGGCGGCGTCAGCCTCCTCACCCGCGACGGCAGCAGAACCGGCCTGCCCGGCGTCGCCTGGAAACACCAGAGCACCGACATCAGCACCCTCGTCACCGGCGGCACCGCCCCCGGCGCCCCGACGCGGTGACCGCGGCCGCCGCCGGCTGGTCCGGCACCGCCCAGGTACGCCGCTCCTATGCCGCCCTGGTCGAGCACTACACGGCGATGACGGCCGACTACCGCCGGTTCCCTGGGCTGAGACAGGAGTTGACGGCCTTCCTCGCCGAGCTGGTGCCGGGGCCGGTGCTCGACCTCGGCTGCGGAGCGGGCCGCGACGCCGACCTGGCCGCCGCCACCGGCCGGACGGTCGTTCTCGCCGACGTCACCCCGGAACTGCTGCGCGCCACCACGGCTCGCATCGCCGTCGACGCAGCGGTCTGCTGCGACGCGCTCGCCCTGCCGCTGCACTCCGACGCTTTCGCCGGTGTCATCGCCAGCGGTGTCCTGCTGCACCTGCCCCGGCAGTACACGGTCACCGCGCTGGACAACATCCGGCGGGTCCTGCTGCCCGGCGGCAAGGCGCTGATCAGTATGAAGCACGGAGGCCGCGACGGGTGGCGCAGCACCGATGACTTCCCGGCCCCACGGTGGTTCAGCTACTACGAGCCGGAGGAGTTCGCCGTGCTCTGCCGCAAAGTGGGCCTGCGCGTCGCGCAGCTGGACATCAGCAGCCGCAAGGACTGGTTCACCGCCACCACCGAGCGGTCCGAACTGTAGGTTCCGCTGTGGACCACGGCTTCGAGACGATCGAGGACGCTCACGACGTCCTCCGGCACCGCTACTGGCGCGACGTGGCGTGGACCCGGGCGGCCAGGTTCACGGACTACCAGCCGTAGCGATGCGATGTGCGGTGACTATCTGCGAGTCCCGGTGCCCGGCAACGTGAGGCAGGTTCACCCATGTCGAGCTGTACTTCGACGGCAGGTATCAGGATGTCGTGCTCATGGGGATCCGGGGTCCGGAATTTCTCGCGTCGCGCGGCGGAGCCGAGGCGCAATGAGCCCGAGCCAGGGTGACGCCGACAACGACTTCACCGGGGGTGCCGGCGCGGTTGTCCAAGCCGCGCAGATGTCCGGAGGCGTGCATGTCCGGGTCACCGAGGTCCCGCTTCCCCCACCGCGCCGACTGCCACCCGCAACGAAAGGATTCATCGACCGGGAACTGCATATCCGGCAGCTCGACTCGCTACTCGACGAGTCAGATCTGCGGACCAGCGACGGCAAGCTTCCGGTCGTGACGATCTCGACCGCCTCCGGCAGCGCAGGCCTCGGCAAGACCGCGCTCGCTGTCCACTGAGAACACCGGGTGCGCGCCCGGTTCCCGACGGGGACCTCTACGAGCAGGCCATGGAGATCTTCCGGACCCTTGGAAACCGCTGGAGCGAGGCTCTGGTCGAGCTGCAGCTCGACCGTACGCTATCGAGGCGCCGCGCGCTGGGCGTGGTCGGCGGCGCTGACGACGCTGATCGGGCTGGATGACCCGCAGGTCGCCGAGGTACGGCGGCGGTTGGAGTCGACTGAGGAATGACGTAGGTTCTTCTGGACAAGCTGCTTCCCACCAGGATGAGCCGGGCGGGACGGATCGCACCCTCGCGAGCCGTCCCGCCCGCCACCCGGAGATCAGGGTGGCAGCCGCCCCGGAGGGTCCGGTTCTGGCAGCCTTGAGCGAGATGTCACTCCTCCGGCCACCGGCCTCGTCTACGGGGATGGCCGGGACTACCCCAGCCGTGACCGCGCGTGATTAGACGAGCGCTGTTCCGCCGAGATTCCAGTTCCCGGGGCCACTGTTGTATTGCATGGTGGGGTTGTTGAAGCTGCCGGAGTTGTTTGCGGTGAACGCCCACAGTCTGGTTTCGTTGTTGCCGTAGTCGTAGAAGGCTCCGATGTCGTCGCGGCCGTCGCCGTTGAAGTCGCCGCCGACCAGGCGTGTACGGGTCAGATCCCAGGTTCCGGGGCCGCCGCTGTACCATGCCACAGTGGGGGGGTTGAGGCCACCGGAGTTGTTTGCGATGAATACCCACAGCCTGGTTTCGCTGTTGCCGTAGTCGTAGAAGGCCACCACGTCGTCCAGCCCGTCACCGTTGACGTTCATATGGAGAGTTCCTCGGTCGCTGTTGCCTGGCGATTGGTCCCACCACGGTGTGGATGGGACAGTCAAGAGGGTCAGGCCATAGGCAGAGAGGGCCGCATTGATCGGTTGGTAGAAGGTGTAGGCCGCGCTGTCGCCGCATGCTCCCATGCCCCCAGACGCAATTCCCTGCGCCTGGTCGCCCGCCATGAACGGGCCACCAGAGTCACCCTTTTCCGAGCAGGCATCAGTTGCGGTCATGCCGTAGACCGTACCTTCTAAATACGACACAGTCCTGTTCTTCGCCGTTATTTTGCCGCAGCGTACACCGGTCGTCACTCCGGAACGGCACACGGCCGTGCCGACGACGGCCTCCCGCGAGCCGGCCACGCTGCCGAGGCCCACGACCTGCGGGACAGGATTTTGGGACGCGACGGTCCTGACCCACGGCCCCGGCGTTGTTCCGGCTTGAGAGGTTCTGTCCGTGTTGAGAACCGGACACGAGGCGAGTT
>NZ_JBHMIM010000134.1:0-3468 GCF_048060115.1 Micromonospora sp. LOL_023 | reverse complement strand
GATCACAACGTGTCGGCGGCGGTGCCGGTGACGAACAAGTACCGGATCACCGAGATCAACACCGAGTCGGGTGGACGGATCGAGATCACCTATCAGGGTTCGGACTGCACGGTGACGTCGCAGGCTGATCCGGACCACAACTCGAAGCGGTGTTTTCCGCAGTACTACAAGCCGGACGGGTCGCCGGCGGGCTGGTCGTGGTGGAACAAGTACCGGGTGACGCAGGTGGTCGAGCGGGACCTGGTCGGCGGTTCACCGGCGGTGACGCACTCCTACGCCTATTCGACCGACGGCGCGTCGTCGACGGTGTTGTGGCATCACAACGACGCGGACGTGTGGGCACGGTCGCTGCCGCTGCGGACCTGGTCGGATTTCCGCGGCTGGCCGACGGTCACGGTCACCACCGGCACCGGCGTCGGGCAGCAGACCCAGTCCCGGTATCTGTACTTCCGGGGAATGCACCGCGACGCCACCGACGCCGGCCCTGACACCAGGATCGTCACGGTCACCGGGTCGGACGGCGCGGTGCACGGCGACGACTGGTGGCGGGCCGGTTTCCTGTACGAGCGGATCGACTACGCGGCCCCGGGCGGGCAGCAGCTGAACCGGACGATCCAGCAGGTGGCCGGCTACGGCACCTCCCTGCGGGAGGAAAACCCGATCCACGCCTTCCCGGCGACCTGGCAGTCGGTGATCTCCCGGGTCGTCACCACGATCGGCTACACATGGCTGGAACACGACGACACGTGGCGCCACACCCGCACCGTCGACACCTGGGACACCACCTACGGCACCCTGATCTCGTCCGACGACCGGGGCGACGTGTCCACTCTCACCGACGACGTCTGCACCCGCTACACCTACGCCCGCAACACCGGCAGCCCGTGGCTGATCGACACGCCGTCGCGGGTCGAGACCGTCGGCACCTCGTGTGCGTCCACCCCGTCCTATCCGGCCGATCTGCTGTCCGACACCCGCTTCTACCGCGACGGCGCCACCAGCCACACCACCACGCCGACCCGCGGCCTGGTCACCAAGGTCGAGACAGCGCGGTCCCACAACGGCACCACCCCGACCTACCTCACCACCGACACCACCACCTACGACGCCCACGGGCGGCCGCTGACGACAACGGACGCCCTGGGCCGGACCACGACCACCACCTACACCCCGGCCGTCGGTGCTCCGACCACCGCCGTCACGAACACCAACCCCCTTTCCCACGCCACCACCGCCGCCCTCGACCCCCGCCGTGGCCTGCCCGTGACCGTCACCGACGCCAACAGCACGGTCACCACCGGCCAGTACGACCCACTCGGCCGACTCACCACCGTGTGGGGACCCGGCCGGCCCACGTCGGCGACACCCGACCAGGAGTACGCGTACACGATCACCAAGACCGCACCCAGCCACATCCGGTCCCGCACCCTGGGCCCGAACGGCAACCAGATCGACAGCTACGACATCTACGACGGACTGCTCCGCCCCCGGCAGACACAGGTCACCGCCCCGGACGGCAACCGCACCATCACCGACATCCAGTACGACGTCCGCGGCCAGACAGCGAAGGCGTCCACGTTCTACAACAACGCGTCCGGGCCGACCGGCACCCTGGTCACCTTCGCCGACACCGCCATCGACTCACAGACCCGGACCGTGTACGACGGCGCCGGCCGCCCTATCCGGGAACAGTTGTGGTCGGGCAACACCCTGCAGTGGGAGACCGTCACCGGCTACGACGGTGACCGGGTCACCGTCGACCCACCCACCGGCGGAACCCCCACCACCACACTCTTCGACGCCCGGGGCCGGCAGACCGCCCTACGCCAACACACCGGCACCGCACCCACCGGGGCGTACGAGGAAACCACCTACGGCTACAGCCAACGCGACGAATTGACCACGGTCACCGACCACGTCGGCAACGGGTGGACCTACACCTACGACCTGCTCGGCCGCCGCACCGGCACCGTCGACCCCGACGCCGGCACCTCCACCAGCACCTACGACAACGCCGGGCAACTCGTCACCAGCACCGACGGCCGCGGCGAAACCCTCTGGCACGGCTACGACAACCTCGGCCGCAAAACGGAACTCCGCGACGACACCTCGACGGGGGCACTGCGGGCGTCGTGGACCTACGACACCCTGCAACTCGGCCTACCCACCTCATCGACCCGACACATCGGCGGCGACGCCTACACCACCACCGTCACCGCGTATGACAACGGCTACCGGCCCCTCGGCGCCACCGTGACCATCCCCGCCGCCGAAACCGGACTGGCCGGCACCTACACCACCACCCAGACCTACCACGACAACGGCGCCCCCGAGACCACCACCCTGCCCGCGATCGGCGGCCTCCCCGCCGAAACCTTGACCCACGGCTACCACACCGCCTCCGGCCTACCCACCACCCTCACCACCGGCACCGACACGTTCGTGTCCGCCACCAACTACCACTACGACGGCACCATCGCCCAACGCATCCTCGGCACCGGCACCACCCGCATCCGCGTGTCCTCACCGGTGCAACCAGCGACCCGCCGCCTCGCCGCCTCCCAGGTCGACACCGAACACCCCACCACCCCCGACACCTGGGACGACGACGCCACCACCACCTACACCTACGACCAGGCCGGCAACGTCACCTCGATGGCCGGGAAAACCGCCGGCGTCGCCGACCAGGCCGAGTGCTTTCGCTACGACCACCTGCGCCGCCTCACCAAGGCCTGGACCGAAACCACCCCCACCTGCACCACCGAACAACGCACCGGCGCCGACCCCTACCGGCAGGCGTTCACCTACGACCCCACCGGCAACCGGACCACCGCAACGACCTGGTCCGCCACCGGCAGCACCACAGCCACCTCCACCTACCCCACCCCCGGCAGCCCCCGACCCCACGCCGTCACCTCCGTCACCTACACCGGCGAAACCACCCGCACCGACACCTACGCCTACACCGCCGGCGGCCACACCAGCACCCGCACCATCGACGACGTCACCCAAACCCTCACCTGGGACCCCGAAGGCCAGCTCGCCACCACCACCGAACCCGACCTCGACACCACCAACATCTACGACACCAGCGGCAACCGGCTGCTGCGCCGTGACACCACCGGCACCACCCTCTACCTCGGCCACACCGAACTCCGCCGCACCAGCAGCAACGGCCAGATCGACGGCACCCGCCACTACCAGCACGCCGGCGCCACCGTCGCCGTCCGAACCGTCACCGGCCTCACCTGGCTCATCCCCGACCACCACGGCACCAATCAGATCAGCATCGACCCCACCACCCTCGACGCCACCCGCCGCCGCACACTCCCCTTCGGCGACCCACGCGCCACCCCACCCACCATCTGGCCCGACGACAAAGGCTTCGTCGGCGGCACCCAGGACCCCACCGGCCTCACCCACATCGGCGCCCGCCACTACGACCCCACCCAAGGCCGGTTCATCTCC
>NZ_JBHMIM010000133.1:0-3683 GCF_048060115.1 Micromonospora sp. LOL_023 | reverse complement strand
TTCGCCGTCTACCGCATCTAACAAACCGTGATCAAATCAGGCATAGAGGAACAACGCCGGGGCCGTGGGTTGTGCAGGGGAACGACCTAGGCAGGGCCGGACAGCACCGTCAGACGGTGGCAGCGGGCAGCCGGAAAGTCAGTCGACCCAGCCGCACTTGCGGGAGAACCGGAGCAGATGTCCGCGCAACTCGACAATCTGGGCACCGGTGAGGTACGGCGCATCGGACAGCAGCAGCTCAGTGATCCGCTGCAGATACTCCGGCTCGGAAAAGATTTCGCAGAGCTCGTCGTCACCGCCTTCGCCGGACGTACCCGCCGCCCGGCTGATCACGCCGCCGATGGGAGCGGCGACATCATCGATGATCTCGACGTCGTACGCTTTGGGACCACGCCCGCCGTCGATCACCTTGAACGACACCCGGGTGCCGGTAGCCACCCGGATCCCCCGTTGGGTCAGCTCCCCGGCGTGAACGAAGACGTCGTCGCCGCCATCGTCCGGTGCGATGAACCCGTACCCACGGCCCTCGTCGAACCGCACCACCCGACCGACACCCATGCCAACTCCTCCTACCGAACCACCTCGACCGCCACCGGCCGTCGATCACCGAAACCCGTACGGACCAACCACCGCCGGAGGCGTGCCCGTCACACTCCTCGTTGACAGTGTGGCACTCCCGTTACCTCTCAGTGTGCTTCAGCGAGCACCCGACCCACGCGCGCCAACAGTTGTCGGCCCCGCTACCACCTGCGGCCGGTCGAACCAGACAAGATTCTCGCTCGCATGGGATGTCACCAGCCAGCGACCCACCGACGAAGACCTCAACGGGACCGGCCAAGTTCCCCGTCCAGCAGCTCGAACAGCTCCTCGGCGCTCGACGAGCCCAACTCGTCGGCAGACGACCCCGCCCCGTCGGAAGGTGGGGCCAGCCGTCCCGCCAGTGCCTGCAGTCGTGCCGCCACCGCCATGCGCCGCTCGTCACCAGGATCGACCTCGGCGAGCGCCGCTTCGAGAGTCGCCAGATGCTCGCCAATCCGGCGGGACTCGGCGGCGCCGAACTCGTCGGTCAGGTGGTCCGCGACTGCGGCGACACTCGGATAGTCGAAGATCAGCGTGGCCGGCAGCTTCCGCCCAGTCGCACCGGTCAGCCGGTTACGCAGCTCCAGCGCGGTCAACGAATCGAATCCGATGTCGAGGAACCCCTGCTCGACGGAGACCGCGTCGGCCCGATCATGGCCGAGCACCGCCGACGCGTGTGCCCTTACCAGATCGAGCAGTACGGCGCGACGCTCTGTCGCCGGCATGTCGGCAAGCCGATCTGCGCCGTCGGTCGCCACCGGTGCGGTACCCGAACCGGCCGGGGCACCCGTGCCCGCAGACGGCGCCGTCGAGGTGACGTGCGGTCCGGCCGGCACAGGCGGGACCGGGCCGGTCAGGCCGAGGAACACCGGCGCCGTCGCCCAGCCCTCGGCACGCAGCGCCGCGACGTCGAACTTGGCCGGCACCAGCACGTCGTCGTCGCTGGCGAGCGCGGTGTCCAGCAGCGCGAGCCCTTCCTCTGCCGACAACGGCAGCAGTCCGGACCGGGACAGCCGACCACCATCTGAGGTGGATGACCGAGCGGCCATGTCGTCCCCGGTCTCCCACCGGCCCCACAGCAGGGACTGTGCTGTCAGCCCGGATGCGTGCCGGTGCTCGGCGAGCCCGTCGAGGAAGGCGTTGGCCGCCGCGTAGTTGGCCTGCCCGGCCGCACCGCCGACACTGGCGACCGACGAGAACAGTACGAACGCAGCCAGTTCGCAACCGGCGGTGAGTTCGTGCAGATGCCAGGCAGCGTCCACCTTGGCTCGCAGGACAGCGGAGATCCGCTGCGGGGTCAGCGCCGTCAGCACCCCGTCGTCGAGCAGGCCGGCCGCGTGCACGACCGCAGTCAGCGGGTACGCGGCCGGCACCCCAGCCAGCAAATCGCCGAGCGCGTCGCGGTCAGCGACGTCGCAGGCCACGACCGCGACCTCGGCACCCATGCCGGTCAGTGCGGCCGTCAGCGCGGCGGCGGCCGGTGCCTGGTCCCCCCGGCGGCTCACCAGCAGCAGACGCCGTACGCCGTACGTGGCGACAAGGTGACGGGCCACGACCGCGCCGAGACCACCGGTGCCGCCGGTGATCAGCACTGTCCTGTCCGGCGGCAGGACGCGACGCGCGGACGGCGGTGGCATCGGCGCCACGGCCATCCGGGGCACCAGCAGCTGCCCGCCCCGGATCGCCAACTCGGTCTCCCCACTGGCCAGTGCGGCGGCGAGTACCTGTTCGGACTCGGCCCGCCCGTCCTGGTCGACCAGGAGAAACCGGTCGGGGTTCTCCGCCTGCGCCGCGCGGACCAGCCCCCACACCGCGGCGGCTGCGAGGTCGACGTCGGGATCACCCGCTCCTCCTCCGGCCGCCCCACTCCCCGCCCGCACGCTCACCGCGCCCCGCGTGACGATGGCCAACTTGGCTGCCGCGTACCGTTCGTCGGCGAGCCACCCGCACAACGCGTCGTGGATCCGCGTCACGCTCCGGTGGGTCGCCGCGACCGGATCATCCGCCGGCAGTTCATCGGCGGGCACGCAGCGCAGCACAACCGGCACCGGATCGAGCTGTCCGGATAGCCGGGCGTCCCATTCGAGGTACGGTACGGCGTCCAGCGCCGGCCGAGGCCCTGCCTGCCACCGCAGTCTGTGGACGGCCCCGGCCGGCTCGCTGGTCGACAGCAGCGGCCGGGCCACGATCGTCTCGATCTGGGCGACGGGCTCCCCCGCCAGGTCGGCGAGCGTCAATGACAGATCGTGTTCACCGACGCGGGCGATGCGTGCCCGGACCGTCTCGACACCGGACTGACACAGGGTGACCCCCCGCCAACTGAACGGCACCTCCACCGGCCCGTCACCGTCGAGCAGGACATGAGTGGTCGCGTCGAGCACGGCCGGGTTGAGGGAGAACCGGTCCATGGCCGCGTCGGCTACGGACACCTCGACGAAGACCTCCGTACCCCGGCGCCAGGCCGCCCGTACTGCCTGGAACGACGGGCCGTATCCGAGGCCGCGCTCGCTGAGCCGACCGTACAGGGCGTCGATCGGCAACGGTACGGCGTCGTGGGGCGGCCATTCGTCGAACCGTGGCCCTGGTGGCGGGCTGCCCGGCGGGCCGGCGGGCCGGACGCTGCCCGACGCGTGCTGACGCCAGGCGACGTCCCGCGCTTCGCCGCGGTCCCGGGAGTACACGCTCAGCTGCCGTACTCCGGCCGCGTCGGCGGCGGTGACGACGACCTGGACGTCCGCGCCGCCTTGGCCGAGGGTCAGTGGCGCATGCACGGTGAGTTCGTCGATCCGCACGCAGCCGACCTCGGCCGCGGCGGACAGGGCCAGATCGATGAAGCCCGCACCGGGAAAGAGCGTCTGCCCATCCACCTGGTGGTCGGTCAGCCATGGCTGGCTGGTCGGGGTCAGCCTGCCGGTGAAGTGCACCACGCCCGGTTCCGGGGTGCTCAGCCCCGCGCCGAGCACCGGGTGACCGATCGCGTCGAGGCCGAGAGCGGCGGGGTCACTCGCCCAGCTCCGGCTGCTGATCCAGTAGCGCTGGTGGTCGAAGTGGTGCGTCGGCGGCTCCACCCCCCAACCCACCGCAACATCCCCCGGCGCCTCCTC
>NZ_JBHMIM010000132.1:0-3744 GCF_048060115.1 Micromonospora sp. LOL_023 | reverse complement strand
CATCTTCGGAACCTCCGGACGGGAGATGATGGCCGCGCTGATCGCCGGGCAGCGCGACCCGAAGATCCTGGCGCAGATGGCCCGCAGTCGGCTACGCGCGAAGATCACCCAGCTGGAGGACGCGTTCGTCGGCCGGTTCAGCGCGCATCACGGGTTCCTGCTCACCAGGATGCTGGCCCGCATCGACGCGATCACCGCGGACATCGCCGAGGTGAACCAACGTATCGAACAACAGATCGGTCCCTTCGGTGATATCGCGCGTCGTCTGGACGAATCCCCGGCGTTGGTCCGGCCACCGCTCATGTGATCATCGCCGAGGTCGGCGTCGACATGAGCAGGTTCCCCACCCCGGCCCATCTCGCATCGTGGGCGCGCTTCGCTCCAGGAGTCAAGGAATCGGCCGGCAAGAGCAAGGGCTCCGGCTCCACCGGCCACGGCAACTCCTACATGGCCAGAGTCCTGGGCGAGGCGGCTGTCGCCGCCGGCAAGACCGACACGTTCCTCGGCGAACGCTATCGGCGCATCGCCCGACGCCGCGGCAACAGACGCGCCATCGTCGCTGTCGGCCGCTCCATTCGGACCATCGTCTGGCACCTGCTCCGCGACCCGGCAACCCACTTCAACGACATCGGCTCCGGGTTCTACGACACCCGAGTCAACCCCGAACGCCGCAAACGCAACCACATCCGCCAACTCGAAGCCCTCGGCTACACCGTCACCCTCGCCCCAGCCGCCTGAACGACCCAGATCAAGAACCCGTCCCGGCTCCGCCGGGACGCTGCCGCCTGCCCACTCACCGTCCATTTTCGGATCAGCACACGCGCTCTTGGAAGAACTCTCCGGGAGCGCGGACGACGACAACCCGCCGAGGAGATCCTGACCGCCGCGTTCGGTGAGCTGCGCGACGCGGGCGTCCCGGTGCAGCGGGCGTGCGCGTTGACCGGGACCTCGCGGGCGACCCACTACCGGCGGGCGCGGCCGGTCGGACCGCGACACGGGCCGTGGCTGCCCCGGACCCCGCCACCATGGACGCTCAGCGGCGCCGAACGTGACCGTGTCCTGGCCGTGCTGAACTCGCCCGCCTACGCCGATCTGGCGATCCCCCAGGTGTGGGCGCGGGAACTCGACGCGGGCCGCTACCACTGCTCCATGTCCACGATGTACCGGATCGCGCGTGCGGCCGGGCAGAGGAGGGAACGACGCCGCCTGGCGACCCATCCACCCCGGGTACGGCCGGAGCTGGTCGCGACCGGACCCGGTCAGGTGTGGTCCTGGGACATCACCGCGTTGAAGGGACCCGTGAAGGGTGTCTGGTACCGGTGCTACGTGATCATCGACATCTACTCCCGCTACGTCGTGGGCTGGCTGGTCGCGGCCGCTGAGGACGCGGTCGTTGCCCGGGACTTCCTGGCCGACGCGATCGGCCGTAACGGGATCGAGCCGCACACGATCCACGCCGACCGTGGCGGCGCGATGGTGTCGAAGCCGGTGTCGGAGATGCTCGTCGACCTCGGTGTCCTCCGGTCGCATTCCCGACCCCGGACGTCGAATGACAACCCGTACTCGGAGGCGCAGTTCAAGACGATGAAGTATGTGCCGGACTTCCCGGCAAGGTTCGGGTCCCTCGCCGACGCGAGAGCGTTCTGCGACGGGTTCTTCACCGCCTACAATCATGAGCATCGGCATTCCGGGATCGGCTGGCACACCCCGGCGTCGGTGCACTACGGCACCGCCGAGCAGGTTCGTGAGCACCGCCAACGCGCCCTCGACGCCGCCCACGCCGCTCACCCGGACCGGTTCACCCGCCGGCCACGCGCCCCGAAGCTGCCCGAGCAGGCCTGGATCAACCCGCCAACCCAGCAGGAACAAACCGTCTCAACTTGACTTGACAACTACCGCTACGCGTGCGCTGGCTACGCCGCCGCAACGCCGCATACCACTGCCGGGTCACCTGGTACCGGAAGGTCGATACCGCATCGATGTTGCCGGGCACGGCGTAGTAGGCCGCGTGGCCTCGCACCACACTGGCCACCCACCGCCCCTGCTCCGGGATGGACTGATGCCGACGGCGCTTGATCTGGTCGTTGACCTCTCGAAGCTTCGCCCGCACCCGTTTCGAGACCGTGATACGACGCAGCCAGAACCGCCCTGACCCGGACTTCGCACAAATGTGCGTGAAGCCCAGGAAGTCGAACGTCTCCGGCTTACCCAGCCCCCGCTTGCGTCGACGCTCGGCGGCGTGCCGCCCGAACTCGACCAGCCGGTCTTGTCCGGATGCAGTTCCAGCCCGAACCGCGCGAACCGCTCGCGCAGCTCGTCCCGGAACCGCCGCGCATCCCGCTCGTGCTCGAACCCGACGATGAAGTCGTCCGCCCACCGCACAATGATCACATCACCCTGCGCGTGGCGGCGTCTCCACCAGTCGGCCCACACGTCGAGGACGTGATGCAGGTACACGTTGGCGAGCAGTGGCGAAGCCGATGCCCCCTGCGGCGATCCCTGCTCCGTCGCCGACCATTCCCCGTCCTCGATGACCCCTGCAGCCAGCCACTTGTCAACCAGCCGCAGGACCCGCCTATCCGCGATCCGGTGCTCCAGGAACCTCCGCAGCCAGGACCGATCAAGCTGGCCGAAGAAGTCGCGGATATCCGCATCGAGCACCCAGTTCACCCGCTTCCGTTCGATCCCCACCGCGAGCGCGTCCAACGCATCATGCGGACCACGTCCCGGCCGGAACCCATACGAGAAGCCCCGGAAGTCCACCTCGTAGACAGCGTTCAGCACCTCGACGACGGCCCGCTGGACAATCTTGTCCTCCAGCGAGGCAATCCCAAGCGGCCGAAGCCGCCCGTCCGCCTTCGGAATGTAGACCCGCCTACTCGGCTTGGCCCGGTAACGCCCCGACTGCACCCGCCCATGCAGGTCCAGGAGGTTGGCCTCCAGATCCTGCCCATAGTCGGCCCACGTCACCCCGTCCACCCCCGGCGCGGCCCCCGGGCGGATCGCCCAGTAGGCCCTCCGGAGTCGACCGAGGCTGACGTGGTGCAGCAGCGCGGTGAACCGCGCATCCTTATCCCGCCGTGCTACCTCACGCACACGACCCAGCGCACTGGACGCATCGGTTCCGGCACTGAGTCCGGGACGCGTTTTGCCGGCCGTGTTCCCCTTGGCTCGTCCCCTTTCCTCCCCCACCTCCGCAGCCACCTCCGTGGCCTTGTTCGGCAGGATCGCAGGTACTACGGGACGATCCGACTGCCCATGCCCGTTCATCTCAGGCGTACCGCCTCAGCGTTCCCTGAACGGCCCGTCCAGTGATCAACTGGATGGGCGGACACGGGCCCTCCCGGTTCTCGCACATGGAGGTTCCATACATGCCCTGGTTCTCTGACCCCGCGGGGCCCACCGAGGGCTCGCGAAAACGCCCCCAGCAGTGTTGCCTTCCACCTCTGTGACAGCGTCGGCACCCCGATCCCGAAATTTCGAGGCTCAACAGCCTGGCCTGCACGTACCCCTGTCAACGCTTCACCAACGCCCTCACAGAAGTCAGCGCATGACTCGGGGCCGCCGTGGGTCGCTACCCCTTCGGCGTAGAGCTCTTCCATCTCCTCCTCCATGCCGGTCTATCCCGGCGCACCACAGAATTCCGGACAGGCTCTCCCACCGGTCATGGTAAATCTGGGCCAGGGCCATGGCCGGTGCGGCGGCGACGTCGCCGATGGTGGTGATCAGGGCGATCAGTTCGTC
>NZ_JBHMIM010000131.1:0-3872 GCF_048060115.1 Micromonospora sp. LOL_023 | reverse complement strand
CGCGCCAACCGCCGCCCACACGACCTCATCACCACCGTGACCAGCAGCTACTCGACTACGCAATGACCCTGCCAAGGACGCGGTGGAGGACGGATCACCGGGTTGACCGCCGGTGGCGGCCACTACGTGAGCGTGCCGTGCAGCCTGGAGGAGATGGTTGCCCGGCTACGCGGCCTGATGCGCCGGACCGCCCGGGTCGGGTTGCGCCCCGACGCGTAGCTCGTCGTCGGCGACCGCACCCTCGACGAGGACAGCCACGAGGTACGCCGGGGCGACGAGCTGATCACCCTGACCGCCACCGAGTTCGAGCTGCTGCGGTACCTGATGTGCGAACCACGCCTGGTGCTCAGCAAGGCCCAGATCCTGGAACGGGTGTGGAACTACGACTTCGGGGGCCAGGTCGAGCTGTCGATCTTCTACCGCAGGTAGAAGATCGACGCCGGCCGGCAGCCGATGATCCACACCGTGCGGGGCGCGGATCGTATCCTCAAACCCGCCGGCTGAGAGCGCGCGGACTGGGAGCGGGCTGACGCGACGGCGGCAGCACCGGTTGGCCGTCGCGGAAACTGGTCGCTGCGTACCCGGCTGGTCGCCACCATGCTGGTGCTACTTGCCCTCGCCTGCGGACGGCTCCGGTTGCAGCCGGCACTGCAGCCGCCGGCTGCAACCCGGACCGGCCCCCGGCTTCCCACCGGTCAGGCCACCGGCACCCTCCCCGCGCGTATCTGCGACGGGCGGACCACCGTCGAAGTGCTGGTGAAACAGGGCAGGACCGACCGAACCTAGCTGGCTTCCAGGACGTGTTCGGCCATGTGCCGGTCGACTCGTCAGCGGTCACGATCTCGCTGGGAAAGTGGGGCGACTACCGGGTGGTCGCGCAGCGGCTGCCCGACGGCGGGGTGCTGGTGACCGGGATGCCACTGACCGACCAGGCCCGTGGCACTGTCTGGACTCGATGATCCCATTTATAGTTGCCATGTTCCCGTTCTTGTCTACGGATGCCCTGCCCGGTGTGTCCGACATCTTCGCTGAAGGGTCGTGGAATGACTGCAACTATTGGACATTCACCCGAAGTACGGGCCGATCTGGACAATGCCAACATCGCGCGTATCTACGACTACTTCCTGGGTGGTCTGTACAATTTCGCCATCGACCGGGAGCGGGCCGAGCGGATCAAACTGATGCTGCCCAGCGTCGACCTGCTGGCCCGCGGGAACCGGGACTGGTTACGGCGGTCGGTGCGGTACATGGCGGCGCACGGGGTGCGACAGTTCATCGACATCGCGTCGGGTCTGCCAACCGTCGGCAACACCCATGAGGTCGCGCACGCCGTGGACCCGAGCGCCCGGGTGGTGTACGTCGACAACGATCCGTCGGCCGTGGCGCACGGCACGGACATTCTGGCCGCGGAGCCGCACGTCGCCATGGCGGGCGTCGACGGGCGGCACCCCGAACAGGTGTGGGCGCACCCGGCGGTCCGCGAGTTGATCGACCTGTCACAGCCGGTGGGTGTCGTGCTGGGCGGGCTGCTCGTGTTCGTCCGGGACGACGAGGATCCGGCCGGGCTCGTCGCGGCGTACCGGGACGCGTTGGCACCCGGCAGCTACCTGGCGATGTCCCATCTGTCGGCGGACACCGTCGACGACGAGACGCGGGCGCAGGTTGGCCGCATGGTCGCCGCATACCAGGCGGGGGTCGGGGCGAGCCTGTACGTCCGGGACAAAGCCACCTTCAGCTCCTGGTTCACTTGCATGGAGCTGGTCGAGCCCGGGGTGACCCTGATGGCGGACTGGCGTCCCGACCCGGGGCTCGATGTCGACGCAC
Source organism: Micromonospora sp. LOL_023 (assembly GCF_048060115.1). Classification (NCBI taxonomy): domain Bacteria; kingdom Bacillati; phylum Actinomycetota; class Actinomycetes; order Micromonosporales; family Micromonosporaceae; genus Micromonospora; species Micromonospora sp. LOL_023. The sequence continues at coordinate 2,048 of NZ_JBHMIM010000131.1, read as the reverse complement.
AGACCCCGTCGCGGCATCTCGGCTACGGCGCGATGGGCCGGATCGGCTAGGCCGGCGGCAGCGGCGGCGGCGACGCGCGGGCATCGCACCGGCCCGGACTTCACCGCCATGCTGGAGCGTCAGGCCGTCCGGTACGGGGGCGCGTTCGGCTGGGTGGACCGGTTCTTCCGGTCCGGCCGCATGCGCTCGAGGTGTGGCCGGATCAACTCCAAGACGGCACTCAAACGTCCGGTCGTGGGCCTGCCCCGGTGGAGCAGCCCACGACCGGACGATCAACGTCACCATCAACGCGTTGACCGTCCGACAGGCGGAAACGACGCTGGTCAGCCGGTCCGGTTCAACGTGTAGGCCTGGTAGACGACGAGACCGGTGTCGGGGAACTCGATCGGCTCGACAACGGCTGCGGGCGACGCAGGTACTGTCACGGTCAGGGCGACGGTCGGGGCGGCGGCGAGACCCTGCGGGGAAGTCCTTGTAGCGGCGGCAAAATCCAGGTCCTGACCGCCCCGGACGGCTGGCCGTTGTGGACCGAGACACTGGCACTACACCCGGTCGCGGACCGCTACTACTCGGCGACCATCGCGAGCTTGTACTCCGGGCTGAAGACCCGCCCCGCCGGCTTCGGTGCCGGGTCTTTGCCGCCGGACGGCTGCCTGCCAGATGAAGTGGACACGTACGCAAGGATCTCCGATCCCCGTCCTCAGGTCAGCACCCCACTCACACGGGTGTCTCACACCATCCTGACCGAGAGGGATCGACTCTGGCGATGGGACTGTGGAAGCCTAATTGATGCCCCGCCGCAAGGGTGGACGTGACAGGAGGAACAGGTGAAACTGTACGAGTACGCCTGCCTGGACGCGGTTGGCCTGCGTGAGCTGCTCCGTGGCGGCGAGCTACGGCCCGCCGAGGTGGAAGACCTGGCCCGCCGGGCGATCGAACAGGTCGACCCCGACCTTAACGCGCTCACCGGTCCCCTGTTCGACCAGCCGCTGACCAGCGACCCGGACGGCCCCCTGGCGGGCGTGCCGTTCCTGCTGAAGGACAGCGGACCGTTCGCTCGCGGCGTCGCCTTCTCGCTGGGTAGCCGCGCCATCCACGGCGCCGTCGCAGGCGAGGACCATGACCTGATGGCCCGGTTTCGTGCCGCCGGCCTGGCGACGCTCGGCAAGACCACGGTGCCCGAGCTGGGGCTGAGCTTCGCCACCGAGTCAGCGCGGCACGGGCCGACGCGCAACCCGTGGGACATGACGCGGGGTGTCGGTGGATCGAGCGGCGGCGCCGCAGCCCTGGTCGCGGCCGGCGCGGTGCCCCTCGCCCACGGCAACGACGGCGGTGGATCAATCCGGGTGCCGGCCTCGTGTTGCGGCCTGGTCGGTCTCAAACCAAGCCGGGGCCGTACCCCGTGCGGCCCACAGGTCGGTGAGGCCGGTTTCGGGCAGATCATCGAGTTCGGACTTTGCCGGACGGTCCGGGACGTGGCCCACCTGCTCGACGCGGTCAGCGATCCGCCAGTCGGCGACAAGTACGTGGCGCCGCCACCAGGCAGGCCCTACACCGACGAGCTACGGGCCGCCCCTGGCGTGTTGCGGGTCGCGGTGATGACCAAGCCGTGGGCGGGGACACCGGTACTCTCCCAGGTGGCCGACATCGCGGTCACTACCGCGCATGTGCTCGAGTGGATCGGCCACACCGTGGTCAAGGCTGCTCCGGCGGTGGACGCGGAGGACATCATCGAGGCGTCAACCTTGGCGGTGGCCACGACCGGAGCGGCACTTCTGCGCGCACCACATGACGCAGTCGGGCTGGAGGCTGTATCCCGCCGGATCCTGGTCGAGACACGGCGCGCGACTGCCATGGACATTATCAGCGCGACCGAAGCCCAGCACCGGGTGACGCGCCCGATCAACCGGTTCTTCCTCGACCACGACCTGCTCGTGACGCCGACGCTGGCCCAACTTCCCGCCCCACACGGCACACTGAGCCTTTCCGGGTAAGGCTCTGACCACCGGGCGCGGTGTCCGGAACGGTCAAGATGTGTGGGAATCGCC
>NZ_JBHMIM010000130.1:0-4142 GCF_048060115.1 Micromonospora sp. LOL_023 | reverse complement strand
GCCGGTCGGCCGGCCGCCGACGGCCCCGGTCTGTTGCGCAGTTTCGTCGACGGTCGGTTCGTGGATGCGGGGAAACGGTTTGCGAAGGTGTCGCCGGTGACGGGGGAGACGGTCTTCGAGGTTGCTGAGGCTGATTCCTCGACGGTGGATGCGGCGGTGGCTGCGGCCCGGTCGGCGGTGCGCGGCCCGTGGGGCGCGATGGCCGAGCGGGAGCGGGCGGTGGTGCTGCGGGCGGTCGCTGACGAGTTGGACCGCCGTTTCGATGATCTGGTGGCGGCGGAGGTGGCGGACACCGGAAAGCCGGTGAGCCAGGCCCGGACGTTGGATGTTCCGCGTGGGGCGGCGAACTTCCGGGCGTTCGCGGAGATCGCCGTGACGGCGCCGACCGAGTCGTTCACGACGGTTACGCCGTCGGGTGGTCGGGCGTTGAACTACGCGGTTCGTAGACCGGTGGGTGTGGTGGCGGTCGTCGTGCCGTGGAACCTGCCGTTGCTGTTGCTGACCTGGAAGGTGGCTCCGGCGTTGGCGTGCGGTAACGCCGTGGTGGTGAAGCCGAGTGAGGAGACGCCGGCGTCGGCGACGTTGTTGGCGGAGGTGATGGCGGCGGTCGGCGTACCGGACGGGGTGTTCAATGTGGTGCACGGTTTCGGGCCGGGGGCGGCGGGGGAGTGGTTGACGCGGCATCCGGGGGTGGACGCGGTCACGTTCACGGGTGAGTCGGCGACGGGGTCGGCGATCATGCGGGCGGCGGCTGACGGGGTGAAGGCGGTGTCGTTCGAGTTGGGTGGCAAGAACGCCGGCCTGGTGTTCGCTGACGCGGATCTGGACGCGGCGGTGGCGGGTTCGGTGCGGTCGTCGTTCACCAACGGCGGTCAGGTGTGTCTGTGTACGGAGCGGTTGTATGTGCAGCGGCCGGTCTTCGACGAGTTCGTCGACCGGTTGGCGGCCGCCGCCCGCGACGCCCGCTACGGCTGGCCGGCCGACGAGTCGATCGCGACGATGCCGTTGATTTCGCACGGCCATCGGGACAAGGTGCTGGGCTACTACGACCTGGCCCGCGTCGAGGGCGCCGACGTGTTGGCCGGTGGTGGCGTGCCGACCTTCGGTGACGCCCGCGACGGTGGCGCGTACGTGGAGCCGACGGTGGTGACCGGGTTGGGGCAGTCGGCGCGGTTGCTGCGGGAGGAGGTGTTCGGTCCGGTCTGCCATGTCGCGCCGTTCGACACTGAGGAGGAGGCGTTCGCGTTGGCGAATGAATCCGACTACGGGTTGGCGGCGACGGTGTGGACTCGTGATGTGGGGCGGGCGCATCGGGCCGGCGCGCGGTTGGACGCCGGCATCGTGTGGGTGAACACGTGGTTCCTGCGGGATCTGCGGACGCCGTTCGGCGGGGTGAAGGCGTCCGGGGTGGGCCGGGAGGGTGGCGTGCACTCGCTGGACTTCTATTCCGAACTGACCAACGTCTGTGTGGACTTCTCATGACTGTGGATGTCGAGGCCGCTGCCGCGGCGATCGTCGGGGCTTACGACACCGGGGTGCCGTGTGTGCCGTTGCGGGACCGGTTGCTGCCGGCCGGTGACGTCGCCGCCGCGTACGCGGTGCAGCGGGCGACGGTGGCCGGCTGGACAGGGGCCGGGCGGCGTCGGGTGGGGGCGAAGATCGGTTTGACGTCGCCGGCGGTGCAGGCCGCGTTCGGTGTGTTCCAGCCGGATTTCGGGGTGCTGTTCGCCGACATGGCGGTGCCGGATGGTGACGAGGTGGATCTGGCCGGGTTGATCCAGCCCAGGGTGGAGGCCGAGGTGGCGTTCGTGCTGTCGGCGGATCTGCCGCACGGGCCGGCGACGGTGGTGGATGTGTTGCGGGCGACCGACTTCCTGCTGCCGGCGATCGAGATCGTCGACTCGCGGATCACCGGCTGGGACATTTCGATCGTGGACACGGTGGCGGACAACGCGTCGTCGGGGTTGTTCGTGTTGGGTGACCGGCCGGTGCCGGCCGCCTCGGTGGACCTGCGCGAATGCGGCATGGTGCTGGAGTCCGCGGGTGTGCCGGTGTCGGTCGGTGCCGGGGCGGCCTGTCTGGGTAGCCCGGTGCACGCGGTGGCCTGGCTGGCGTCGACGATGGCCGCTGCCGGGGATCCGTTGCGGGCCGGTGACATCGTGCTGTCGGGTGCGCTCGGCCCGATGGTGCCGGTCATCCCGGGGGCTGCGTACGAGGCCAGGATCGGCGGGCTGGGTTCGGTGCGGACCAGATTCAGCGTCAAGCCGGGGCAGGGTCCTTCGGCCGAGTCAGGGGAGGGGTCGTGACGGGTGTCGGGGTGGCGGTGATCGGGTCGGGCAACATCGGCACCGATCTGATGATCAAGGTGTTGCGGCTGTCGGAGTCGCTGCACATGGTGGCGATGGTCGGTATCGACCCGGAATCGGACGGCTTGGCGCGTGCCCGGCGGCTCGGTGTGGCGACGACGGCTGATGGGGTCGACGGCCTGGTCGCGATGCCCGAGTTCGCCGACGTTCGACTCGTCTTCGATGCGACGTCGGCCGGTGCGCACCGGCGCAACAACGAGGTCCTGCAGGCGCACGGGCGGACCGTGGTCGACCTGACGCCGGCCGCGGTCGGCCCGTACGTGGTGCCGTCGGTCAACCTGGACGCGCATCTGGCCGAGCCGAACGTCAACATGGTCACCTGCGGCGGGCAGGCGACGGTGCCGGTCGTCGCCGCTGTCGCGCAGGTGACGCCGGTGGCGTACGCGGAGATCGTCGCCTCGATCGCGTCGCGGTCGGCGGGGCCGGGGACGCGGGCGAACATCGACGAGTTCACCCAGACGACGGCCCGCGCCCTGGAGGTCGTCGGCGGTGCCGGCAAGGGCAAGGCGGTGATCGTGTTGAACCCGGCGGATCCGCCGCTGTTGATGCGCGACACCGTCTACTGCCTGATCCCGGCCGGCGTCGACACCGACCAGGTGGCCGCCTCCGTGCAGACCATGGTCGGGTCGGTCGCCGGGTACGTGCCCGGTTACCGGCTCAAACAGGCCGTGCAGTTCGACCCGGTCGACTCCTACGTGCCGGCGCTGGGCGGCCACTTCACCGGCACCCAGGTGTCGGTGTTCCTGGAGGTGTCCGGTGCCGGGCACTACCTGCCCGCGTACGCCGGGAATCTGGACATCATGACGTCGGCGGCGCTGCGCACCGCCGAACGACTGGTCGCCGTCCGTGAGGGGGCCCAACGATGACCCGCCTGTACGTGCAGGACGTGACGTTGCGCGACGGCATGCACGCCATCGGGCACCGCTACACCGTCGACCAGGTCCGGCAGATCGCCGCCGCGCTGGACACGGCCGGGGTGGATGCGATCGAGGTCGCCCACGGCGACGGCCTCGCCGGCTCCAGCGTCACCTACGGTCATGGCGCGGCGTCGGACGCCGACTGGATCACTGCTGCCGCCGAGGCGGTCAACCGGGCGACGTTGACCACGCTGCTGCTGCCCGGCATCGGCACCATCGACGACCTGAAAGCGGCCCGTGACCTCGGGGTGACCAGCGTGCGGATCGCGACGCACTGCACCGAGGCCGACATCGCCGCCCAGCACATCTCATGGGCCCGCGACAACGGCATGGACGTCGCCGGGTTCCTCATGATGTCGCACATGAACACCCCGGACGGGCTCGCGACGCAGGCGAAGTTGATGGAGTCGTACGGGGCGCACTGCGTCTACGTCACCGACTCCGGTGGCCGGCTGCTGATGGACGATGTCGCCGCCCGGGTCGATGCCTACCGGGCCGTGTTGGACCCGCAGACGCAGATCGGTATCCACGCCCACCACAACCTGTCGTTGGGGGTGGCGAACAGTGTGATCGCGGTGCAGCACGGCACGACCCGGGTGGATGCCTCCCTGGCCGGGATGGGCGCCGGGGCCGGTAACGCGCCCCTTGAGGTCTTCACCGCCGTCGCCGATCTGCACGGCTGGGCGCACGGCTGTGACACGTTCGCGTTGATGGACGCCGCCGACGACCTGGTGCGGCCGTTGCAGGACCGGCCGGTGCGGGTCGACCGGGAAACCCTGTCGCTGGGCTACGCCGGGGTGTACTCCAGCTTCCTGCGCCACGCCGAACGCGCCGCCGACCGCTACCACCTGGACGTGCG
>NZ_JBHMIM010000129.1:0-4199 GCF_048060115.1 Micromonospora sp. LOL_023 | reverse complement strand
GCAACTCGCCTCGTGTCCGGTTCTCAACACGGACAGAACCTCTCAAGCCGGAACAACGCCGGGGCCGTGGCTGGGTACCCGGATGACAGTTTCCATGGTGGCTCGAGGGCTACGGTTTGCCGCAGCGCGGGAGGATTTCGTCAGTGAGGAAGCCTTCCTTGCGACCGCAGCCAATTGACCACCTCCTCACACTGATTCTTCAGAAATGGTTCTCGAAGAACTAAATCTGTTATCGCACGAATTACTGGACGAAGCCCTCCGAACTCGTCCGCCAGCTCAAAGATCCAGTCGTGCAGATCTCGCCCATCAAGCCGCTCAAGACACAACTTTAGACCATCGCTCCCACCTGGCAGCGGAGAATCCCAGTCGTCAAACTCGCCTGAACGCCACCGGTTGATGGTTTGTCGCAGTAGGACCTCGGGCGCTGAATCGCCCACTAGGTAACCGATCAGCCCTTCAGATGCTTGCCCACCTCGAGGACGTTGGTCGCCGTCAAGAACTCCAAGGATTCGAACCTGGTCAGCGGCGCTACTGGAAATATCGCTGACGATGCGCTTCACACCTGATTGCCCACTCGCCACGGCTCTGACATCAAGATACCGGAGTGCATCGCGATCTAATGACGACAGGATTGCATGCAAGAACTCAGCTGCGACCTGGTCCTCAACTAGAACCACCGCAGCGGTACGGGGTTGGACACCGAGGTGATTAGCCACTTCTGCGGCCGGTAGCCCACAGCGAATGGAGGGGGAAGGCAATGATGAAACTAGTACAACATGCTCGGCGGGTAGCTTTTGGAAGAAGCCTGGGGAGTGACTAGAGACGATTAGACAGAGGTCGCGTTTGACTACGATCGAGACGATCGCATCTACTAGCTTCTCTTGAGAGAACGCCGCAAGATGACTTTCCGGCTCCTCTAGCAATACAACGGCTCCGGGTGGAAGTTCTTGCAACCTCCATAAAAGGTAAGCTGCAACGAGTTCCCCTCGCCCCATCTGCTGCAATGCGTATCGCTTACCCATCGAAGCGACTTCAAAGTAGGGCAACGGAGTGTCGTCTACACTGAATGCCGTCACCTCATAAACGAGGAACTCTGAATACTCTCGGCGAAGAATATATGCAAGGGCTTGGAGCTGGCTGCTGTCAAAAGACGCTGGCTCAACCCCCTCAAGCAGATCAAAGGATTGTGGATCTGATCTGAAGTGCCTCAGCACATCCTCGGTCTCCGCCGCAGGATCAACATAGAAGACAGACGATGGAAACGTCGAGGATGTTGTTTGTGACCCAACGTCGAGTTCTGCCTCGAACGGAACGTCGGCATGGGTTCCTGCAATCTTCAGCTGACATAGCCATGGAGGCACGTTCGGGATCGTTGAACCTTCTTGCGGTTCTTGTCCAGCCAGGCATCTCCAAACGGCACCGAGGAGCGTCGACTTTCCTGCGCCGTTTCCGCCGGACACGATGCTGATGCCTGGTGAAAAGATGAGGCTTTGGGGCAGGCCGGCGGTGGTGACGAAGGTGCCGACGGTGAGGCGAGTAGTATAATTGCGCCTTGCAAGACTTTCGATCTGCTGCCGCCGTTCTATGAACCTCAGAACCATCCCGAGTCACCCCAGCGCACGACGCCGCTAAATGATGCTAATTCTCGACCGGCGTCATCGCCCGCCTGGTCAACAATTTGCCACGCATCCTCGACTGGCGCAATAAATGACCGATTTCGAATGATTCCGGGCTCGGCACGATAGAGCACCATCCAAGCGGTAAGATCGCGCAGTACTACGGACGAGACGTCAGCCACGCGGGCCGTCGCCCGATCGTGGAAGACGGCTAGCGGAACGTTATACATACTTCGGCCATGCAACCGCCTTCCCCGCCAGCTCTCCACCTGTTCGATTGTTTGATACAGCGCTGGACCTAGCTCCAAGAGAAGGCCCTCCTTCAGTAGTTTTGCTACGAGGCAGAGCCAGGTATGAACGGTGGCTTTGTTCCATTTCAGCCGGCGCTCGGCACGGTCTAGAAGTTCGAGCTGAAGGAAGTAGTCAAGCGCTTGGGTTGCGAGGCTCATTATCGGCTCAGAAAACGCACCCTTATCTCTATAGCGGGTAGTGATTCTGAGCGCTGTCACCTTCTCGGTAAGGCGGCCCTGTTCCAGGGTGAGCAGAAATCGGGCGAGCAAATCATCATATGCCATACGCGCATTCGAAAATCCAAGGCGCTGCCCCGACATTCCTCTCGTTCCGGCCCACTCCACTAATTCTTTCACCTGGTTTCTAGCGGCACCCACGAAGGCGTTCCGCTTTTCCGCCTCGGTTAGGGTCATTGGTTGATTCAGACGGAAGAAGAGTTCATGAGGCTCTTCCTGATGCGAGCCGGAAGAACGTCTGCGGACATCCTTGATCAGGGAAAGCCTGATGTCCAGACGTAACCGGACAGTTGCTCGCTGGGTTACCGGACGCGGCATACAGACGAGCGCTGACAGGGACAGAGCCTCGAGCGTTCCGCCCAACCCCGGGCTGGCGGGGACGCGACGCACGGCTTACAAGCGTGAGCTCACGGTCCTGGCAGAGATGCGATCGCTATGCTTCACCAACTGCCGAGACGCTCTTTTCTGGATCAAGGTACCGCGCAAGCGCGGCACGCCCGCCGCGCTCGGCCTGCTGGCGGCCTCCGGCCGGCATCGGCCGGCACGGCGGGCGAACACCAGGACCACAGCATCTGCAGCAGCGCGTGACGTCGTACAGTCCCCTGCTGTGGAAGCCGTACGGCTCGCGTGGCATCTGGTGGTCACCGGCAAGCATGAGCGTTCAGCCCAGCGCATCCTTCAGCGGGTACAGGCCACCATCGGCAGGACCATCGAGGTTCAAGCTATCGAGCGCTACCACAAAGATCCGGGCCAGTTCTCGATCAGGTTCACGACCCCGCTCGACGAGGCAGCCCCGGCCGATGCCGTATTTCAGGCCCTGACCGACGCTCAGCGGCTCGGCTCCGGCTGGACCGTCATCGGACCTGCCACCTACCAGGACAACCGCTGGACGTTCGAGATGATCGCCGCTGCCAACGCCAACGGCCGCTTCCGGGTACCCGGCGTCGTCTGGACACACATCGAGATCCAACCCGCCGACGAGGCCCCACCGGAGCCGTGACGATCGCGAGGGTGGCCGGTCGCCGTCGAGGGTGGGGCGATCGGCTGCCGCGCCGCTTCGCGGCTTGCCACCGGTCAACGTGGTCCAGGTCGCGGAGCACCGCCGGCACGGCAAGCCGCCCCGGCCCGAAGGCCGGGGCGGGAACCCGTACAACGCCGGCCGGCCGCGCCCTGGCCGTGCCATCCGCGTGCCATAAGCCGGTGCCGCAGACGGTCATCAGCGGGCACGACCGGACACCACCAACGGCACCGTGACCAGGGCGACCAGCAAGATCACGCCCAGGGTGGGCGATCTTCCAAACTGATTACGCGAGTTCGATTCTCGTCGCCCGCTCCGACCGCTCCGCCCCAGGTCAACGTGGGTCTCCCGCAGCCTCCGCATGGGCCTCGTCCGGCTCCACGATCCGCTGCACCTCCTCGGCGAGTCGGCCCAGCGGGTCTCCTCGCCTGAGAGCAGAGATCGACTTGGCTGGTCTTGATCTCATGCTGTCAGCAGAATCGCTGGCCTTCCCCTGCCTGGATCAGCAAGCTGGCAGCGTGGCGACGGGATTCAGTGGTGAGTTCGCGTGGCTCGACCGTGAGGACCGCGAGTGCCGCACCGACCTGCCGACCGCCGGCCAGACCCTGACCGGGAAGGACCCCCTGGCCAGCTTGCGGTGGACGTACGCCGACCTGAAGTCTGAACACGGCGAGAGTGGCGCCCGGATGATCCTCGCCGACCTGATGGACGCCTGGCAGGACAACGGAGGCGAGCCGGTCACCGCCGAGCAGATCGAGGCAGCCGGCCGCGCCCGCCGCCCGGAATGATCCCCAGGGCGGGGTCGTTACACACGGTCGAGCCACCCACCCCGACACCCCGGCACCCGCTGTTCCTCGGCGATCTTGCGCTTATCGAGAAGATTTGTCGGGATTGTCCGTCGATAAGTGCAAGATCGCCGCGATCTTGAGCGGTCAACCCCGGGCCCCGGGCGCGGGGAATGGTCGGCGGGGTGGCGTGGTTGTACATGGTCCGCAGCGCAGTAGCGGCCCCCCACCCACCCGGGTAGGCAGATGGCCC
>NZ_JBHMIM010000128.1:0-4251 GCF_048060115.1 Micromonospora sp. LOL_023 | reverse complement strand
ACGTCGACGCCGAGTGCGGCGCCGTGTTCGACGACGCGGTTCTTGAAGCCGGCGTCGGCCCAGGTCTTGGTGAGGGTGGGGTAGGTGGTGGTGGCCTGGTCGAGCAGGTCTATGCCGATGGCGTTGTCACTGGCGCTGGCCGCGGTGACGATGACGGCGAGGAGCAGTCCGATGGCTCTGGTGGCTTGACTCGGCCCCACCGTGACGGCTCCATTCGGCCCCACCGGCGGTCAGGGAACGCCGATCCGTCGATGCCCCAGATCGCGAACCAAGTGCTGGCAGCGACAAGGAGGTCCGTCGGTGTACTGGACCGTCGGCCGGTTCAGGGCCGAAGTGGGGCCAAACCAAGCCGTCTTGGTGGGGCCAGATGAACCTGTCACAGCCAGTCCGAGGGTGTCGGTGATGATGCCGCGTTTGCGGCCCACGATCTTCCTCGCTGAAGCTTGCAAACTGGCGCTCCTGACAAGTACAAGGTCGGCGCCCGAAAGGCTGTTTGACTGACCGAATGTAGACCGGATGCCACCGATGCGGCTGTACCTCAGCGGGTCTGCACGCTGCTGGATCACGGGGCTGGTTCAGTAGCAGCACTGACCAGGTTCCACCTTCAGCCCTCTGTAGCCCGCAACATCCACAGTACTTTCGACCGTGCCACGTACTCGTACCCCGGTGCCAACTCGGTGAGACTCACGGTGACAAGTCTCTGCTATGGACCATTACGGTCCTGCCGCGCTATCTTCACCGTGTTCGATCGGCGTCGAGACTTGTACGGGGGAAGCGTGCCGGAGTATCGGACCGCGCTGCAGGCGGTGCTGGACCAAGATGTCCGCCCACACGCGGCGGACATCGATCGATCGGGGCGGTACCCTCGCTCCGCGATAGCCGCTCTCGGCACCGCTGGCTTGCTGGGCCTGACGAGTGCCCGCGAGGTGGGCGGCGCAGGCTTGGGGCTGGACGCGGCCGCCGAGGTGATTGAGGCGCTCGCCGGGGTGTGCGGATCGACCGCGATGGTGACGTTGATGCACTACACGGCGACCGCCGCTATCGAGCAGAGCGGGCCGGAGGACGTCCGCCGCGCGATCGCCGCCGGCCGGCATGTCACTACGCTCGCCTTCTCCGAACAGGGCTCACGCAGCCACTTCTGGGCGCCGCAGTCCACCGCCACCGCTAGCGGCGACAAGGTGCTCCTCAACGCCCGCAAGAGCTGGGTGACGTCCGCCGGCGAAGCCGACAGCTACGTCTGGTCGAGCCTGCCACTGGCCGGGAATGGGATGACCCTGTGGCTGGTCCCGTCGGCGACGGCTGGGCTGGATGTGGCCGGGCCGTTCGACGGTGTCGGCCTGCGGGGCAACGCTTCCCGCCCGATCACCGCGACCGACGCGCTAGTACCTGCCGACGCGCTGCTCGGCAAGGACAGCGTAGGCCTCGACGTCGCACTGGGCGTGGTGCTACCGGTGTTCACCGTGCTCAGCGCGGCGTTCTCGCTGGGAGTGTCGGAACGCCTGGTCACTCTGGCGGCCGCGCACCTCACCAACGCCCGCCTCGATCACCTGGGACAGTCCCTGGCCGAGCAACCGGTCCCTCGGGCGGCATTTGCCCGGATCAGGACAAACGTGGACACCACTCGGGCGTTCGTGTCCGCCACGCTGGCCGCGCTGGCCGCCGGTAAACCCGCCGCCCAGCTGCGGGTGTTACAGGTCAAGGCGGTCGCCGGAGAGACGGCCGTATCGGTCGCCAACGAGGTGATGCGCCTGGCTGGCGGCTCGGCGTTCCGCAAGGAGCTCAGTATCGAACGGCACTTCAGGGACGCGCTGGCCGCCCGGGTGATGGCGCCGACAACCGAGGCGCTACATGACTTCACCGGCCGGGCGGTCCTCGGCCTGCCGCTGTTCGATGCCCCGGTGGTGCCGGCATGACCGCCTTCACGATGGGCGCGGTCACCTACGACCCTAAGGTCGTGACCATCTGGGACGGCTTCCGATCTTGGCTGACCGCTGCCGGACTGCCGTTCGATTACGTCCTCTACTCCCACTACGAGCGGCAGGTCGAAGACCTGATCGCCGGGCGCATCGACGCGGCCTGGAACTCCCCACTCGCCTGGATCCGGGCCCGCCGACTCGCCAAGGCGCAGGGCCTGCCGATCCGGGCACTGGTTATGCGGGACACCGACCGCGACCTGACCACCGCAGTCGTCGTCCGCACTGACAGCGACATCGCCTCCGTCGATGACCTGCGGGAGCGGACGGTCGCGACCGGAGCAGTCGACTCACCGCAGGCGACGCTGCTGCCGCTGGAGCACCTTCGCAGCCAAGGCCTGCAGCCCGGCACAGACTTCACGGTCCACCGCTTCGACGTCGGGGTCGGCCTGCACGGCGACCACGTCGGCGGGGAGCGCGACGCCGCCCGAGCCCTGATCGCTGGCGAGGTCGACGCCGCCTGCGTGCTCGACGGCAACCACCTGCTCTTCACCAAGGAGGGCGTGCTGCCCCCCGGGAGCACCCGGCTGCTCACCACCACTGGCCTCTACGACCACTGCAACATGACCGTCACCGGCGCCGCCGACCCGTCCCTGGTAGCGCGGTTCGAGGAACTGCTGCGTTCGATGTCGTACGCCGATCCGACCGTGCGCCCGCTGCTGGACCTGGAAGGGCTGACCTCCTGGAAGGGCGGCCGTATCGACGGATACGACCTGCTGGAGTCAGCCGTCACCGCCTCCGGTTTCTACGACGGGACGGGCACGGTGACCGCCGCCGAGTACCGGCCGTGAACTTGGACCTGGCTGGCCTGGCCTTCGACACCGGCGGCCGCCTGCTGGTACAGAAGACCCTGGCCGGCCTGCCACCAGAAAGCACAATCACGGTTACCGGCCGCGACCCCTTTTTGACCCTGCACATGAGGGCCTGGTGCCGGGCGGCCGGCCACCGCGCGACTGCCGGCGACGACGGCCGGGTCGAGGTCGTCAAGGGCCGTCAGGATGCCGGCCGCTGGAAACATGCGGAACGAGCCGGCGAACCCGGCACGGTAGCCCGCCAGCCTCCCGCACACTGGGGACTGGCGGCCCGTGGCGCACTGCTCGAAGCCGGCGGGCCCGAGCCGGCCTACGACTTGGCCGACAGGGACATCGTCTGGGCCGACCTGGCGCCCCGCCTGTACGCCCACGCCGCAGCCGCGCAATGGGACCCGGCAACCGCGGTCCCGTGGGACTCGCCGTTCACCCTGCCGGCTGACATCGAGGCGGCGGTCGTGCAGATCATGACCTACCTGGTTGAGAACGAGCAGGCCGCCCTGGTCATCCCGGCCCGGCTGCTGACTCGCATCCACCCGCACTTCCGGGAGGTGGTCGGCCTGCTCGCGGTGCAGGCCGCTGACGAGGCCCGCCACGTCGATGTCTTCACCCGCCGGGCGCTGCACACCGATGGTCAGATGGGCACCTCCTCGGCCGGCGGCCGGGCGTCCCTCGCGTCGCTGCTGGCCGAACCGGACTTCACCCTGGCCTCATTTCTTCTGTCAGTGCTCGGCGAGGGCACGTTCGTGCACCTGCTCAACTTCCTCTACCGACACGCGCCGGACCCCGTTACTCGGGCGGTCACCCGGCTGGCCCGCGCCGACGAGGCCCGGCATGTGGCGTTCGGTCTGGCGCACCTCGAACATCAATCGGCATTGGACCCGACAATGCTCGGCCGGCTGCGGGGTGCCATCGAACGCCGCCACGACGTGCTCATCGGCACCGCCGGCCTCAACCAAGACGTGTTCGACGCCCTGCTGCTGCTGGCAGCCGGAGACTGGGCTCCTGCGGCACTCACCCGAGGCCACCTCGCCGTGCAGCAGTTGCAAGCGGACATGGAAGCCGGACGTCGCCGGCACCTGGCCCGCCTCGGTTTCCCCGATGACGAAGCCGCCGAACTGTCCGCGCTGCACACCCGCAACTTCATGTGAGGCTTCTCCGCCAGGCTCAAACGTCCCGCGCCCCGACGCACCTGGCGTGCTGACCGGCAGACCGGGTTCGGGAAGGGCATGGCGGCCATGCCGTGACAACGCCGCAGGCCGGCTGCCGGCTACCTCAGCGTGCCTCGGGGGTGAGGCCGGAGCGGATCTGCCGCTAGAAGATCGGCTTCGGGCATGCCCGGCATCGCAGCCGTTCCCTGCGGCCCGGACCGTCAACGACGTCCCCTCCGGACATTAGCCTCCCCCAGTCAGAGGGGATTTGATTGATCAAGGCCGGTGAGAGAAAGGTGCACCTGACCTGTAAGGATG
>NZ_JBHMIM010000127.1:0-4394 GCF_048060115.1 Micromonospora sp. LOL_023 | reverse complement strand
ACCGGCCAGCGACCATCCACATCTACCGGGTCCAGCCACCACCAAGATCAACTTAAGCTACGTGGCATTGGACCTGGACCTGGGTCCGGGCACTGGCCGGCGGTCGCTCCCCCCACAACGCGGTGGCGATCCGGCCGGCCGGCACCACCCGGTCCGCGTCGAGCAGCAGCAAGGCCAGCACTGCCCGTTCCTGCGGCCGGTCGATGGGCAGCGTCTGGCCATCGACGACGACCTCGACCGGGCCAAGTATCCGAAACCTCATCGGTGCCGTCCCTTGTCTTCCATGGGCGTTGGCAATTGTCGTCGCCAGCTCGGCAGCCGCGCGCCTAGCGGTCGCATAGCCGACGCCAAGCGTGGCCGCGCAATCTCGGACCAGCCGGCCGGTGGCCGGCACACCCAACGGAATGGGGGAACCGTGAAAGCAGTCACAACGGCGCGGGCCGGGTTCGTCGCAGCCGTACTTCTCGGCACCGTCCTCGCCGGGCTCGGCCCGGCCGGCCCGGCTGCCGCCGATCCGCCCGGCCTGGTGCGGGTCGGTGCCACCTCGGCGAGCACCAGCGCCGACAAGAACATGACGGTGTCCTGCCCGTCAGGGACGGTGGTCACCGGCGGTGGCGGCTACCTGACCGCACCGGCCGCGTCCCATCTGGGCCTGTTGTCGCTGGACCGGTTGGAGCCGCTGAACGACGGCTCCGGTTTCGTGGCCCGAATGCGTGAGGTGCACCCGGACGGGGGCAACTGGGCGCTCACCGCCGAGGCGATGTGCGCGCCGGCCCCGCCCGGCTGGGACGTGGTCTCGTTCACCCAGGCTCCGAACACCCAGATCGCCTCGGTCTCCTGCGGCAGCAAGCGGGTGATCGGCGCCGGCGGGCGGATCAACAACGGCTTCGGTGACGTCGTTCTCGACTACGTCGTGCCGACTGCCGACCTGACGTCGGTCAGTGTCCGTGGCACGGTCGTGCCCGGTACGACGCCGACCAACTGGTCGGTGACCGCCTTCGCGGTCTGCGCCAGCGTCAGGGGCGTCCAGCGGGTCGAGTTCGCCAACCCGCTGAGCGCGGACGACTCGAAGAGCATCACCGGGTCATGCCCGGCCGGTACCGCCCTCTACGGGATCGGGGGATCGGTGTCCGGCGGCGGTGGGGAGATCTTCCTCGACATGGTGCACGCCATCGGTACCGACAAGGTGGCCACCCGGGCCAGCGCGTCGGGTCCGGTGCTGCCGTGGGCACTGTTCGCGTACGGCATCTGCGCGAGTTGAGCTGGCGTTGCGGTGCCGGTCGGGCTGGTCCCGGCCGGCACCGCTCGTCGTCGGTCACCACAGCGCGGCCGGATCGGGTGCCGGGTCACCCACCACCCTTCGCCTTGGGCCTGGCGCGTAGGTGGGCACGCTCGCCCTGCTGGCCGAAGAGGCTGAGGAACTCGGCCGGCTCGTCACCGACCGCTCCGAACCAGTGCGGAACCCGGGTATCGAACTCGGCCGCCTCGCCGGGGGCGAGCACCAAATCGTGTTCGCCGAGGACGACGCGCAGCCTCCCGTCGAGGACGTACAACCATTCGTAGCCTTCGTGGGTCTTGAGGTCAGGCTCACGGCGTCTGCTGCCCGGCGAGAGGATCAGCTTGAACGCCTGGATGCCGCCGGCCCGGCGGCTCAGCGGCAGCACCGTCATCCCGAAGCGGGTCACCGGCCGCAGGTGGATGCGCGGGTCGCCGGTCGGTGGGGCGTCGACCAGTTCGTCGAGGGTCACCCCGTAGGCTCTGGCGAGCGGAAACAGCAGCTCCAGGGTGGGTTTGCGGGCGCCGGACTCCAGGCGGGACAGCGTGCTCACCGAGATGCCGGTCGCCGTCGACAACTCAGCGAGGGTGGTCTCGCGCAACTTGCGCAGCGCCCGCAGCCGGGGTCCGACCGATTCGAGGGCCTGGTCGAGGTCGTCGTCCATGCCACCCAGCTTGCCAGATCAGCAAAGCCATTTGCAGGTTCGGTGAGCCGGCGCACCCGTCCGACTGCGCTGACCAGGCTCGGCGGTCTTGCCGCGCACCTGCATACTTGTACGGGTGACGAAGAAGCAGCCCCGGTTGGAGATCGAGTACTGCACGCAGTGCCGCTGGATGCTGCGGGCCGCGTGGACCGCACAGGAGCTGCTCACCACCTTCGGCCTGCGGCTCGGCGAGGTGGCACTGGTGCCCGGCACCGGCGGCGTCTTCGAGGTCAGGCTCGAAGGGGCGACGATCTGGTCGCGCTCCGAGAGCGGCTTTCCGGATATTCCCGAGCTGAAACGACTGGTACGCGACCGAATCGCGCCAGATCTCAGCCTTGGCCACACCGACCGGTCAGCGCCGCGCACGGCCTGAACTGCTTCTCTGGCTGTCCATCGCTCCGTCACTCGTAGTCAATTCCTTGTCTATCGATGCTGACCAAACTATGTTGGTCGCGTCGGCTGCTCGCCCCGGTGGTCACTCCCGGGATGAGCCACTCGGCACTGGGCTGGAAGCCCGCCGAGATTGTGCAAGGAGGCTGCGTTGCTTCAGTCGGAAATTCCGGTGGTGCATTCGACTGCACCGGACGGCTCTCTCCCCGCCAGACTTTCATGGTGGATAGTCCGTGGGCGATCCTGGATCGGATCGGCGCTGCTGACCGTCGCGCTGGTGGTCGTTCCCGCCACGGCGGCCCGCGCCGAGAACCTGCCGAACCTGCCGCAGTCGGCCGGCACCCTTGAACTGAATTTCTCCCCGGCCTACGACTACGACGGCGACGGCTGCTACGCGGTCGCCGCGATCTCGCCCGACGGCACGCTCAACGGTGGCCTGAACACCAGCGGGGCGGTCAACGGCAACTGCCGCGACCGGTCCGATCTCGACCGTACCCAGACGTACGCCCGGTCGAAATGCACCGACGGCTGGTGCGCCATCGTCTACGCGAGCTATTTCGAGAAAGACCAGACCGTCCAGGGCTGCTGCGGTCACCGCCACGACTGGGAGCATGTCATCTCCTGGGTGAGTCAATCGTCCAACCAAGTCGAGTACGTCACCCGCACGGTGCATTCCGACGTGCAGACCTATCCGCGCTCGGCGGTCCGTTTCGACGGCACCCACCCGAAGATGGTCTACCACAAGGAAGGTGCTATCGGGTCGCACAACTTTCGCCTCGCGAACAGCAACGACGAGCCGCCGGAGAACCACTACGGTGACTGGCGCTACCCGCCGATCGTCGACTGGAACGGCTGGCCGAGCACCCGGCTACGGGACCGCCTGATGACCGCCAACTTCAGTGCCGCCACCATCAAGATCACTGACCAGGACGACCGGTTCCGCAACCTGCTGAACAGGTCGAAGCCGGCAGGTATCCCGTTCGATCCCTGGGCCTGATCAACCACAGGCAGGCAGCTCGGCCGCCGGCCGCCAGTCGTTACCGATCGGGCTGGTGGCCGGTCACGGGTGTGCCGCGAGTCGCTGGGTCGAGCCGGCGTCGAGGGCCTGGCTGACGCTGTCGATGCCGGAGCGGATCATTTCGCCGTACGAATCGTCTGGCAGCTGATGCACGGATTCTCCGGCGGCGGCCAGCTGGTCGCGGGCCAGCCCGGTGTTGCCCAGCCGACGGTGGACGTCAGCCAGGTTGAGGTGCAGCGACGGCAGAAAGCCCCGGACCTTGAACGAGGAGTCGTACTGCTGGGCTCGTTCGTCGCTCAGGTCGGTGGCGGCAGCGAGCGCCCGCTCGTCCCAGTGCAGCTCCGCCTCGACCGTGTCCTGCAGGTCAGCCAGATAGTGCGCGAGTACGCAGCGGTGAAAGGCATCCCCGGCGACGCCGATCCGCCCCCACAGGGCGGTCAGAGCATCCCGGGCCTGCGCCCGCTGCCCGGACTGTCCGAGCACCACCGCAGCGGTAACGGCGCCCATGACCTCGTCGGTTGCGGATCGGTCGGGTACGGCCTGATCGGTTCGGCCGTGATCGGAGTCTGCCGGACTGGTTTTCTGCACGATGCCACCTATGTCGGCTTGGTTGGACTGGTCGCTGGCAATCCTGATGCCTCAACCAACTCGAAGGTCAACCTCGGCTACCTTTCGCGTTTTCTACCCCACATACCTCATGCGCCGCCCATTACGTATGTCGGGTAGAAGACGGCGCAGTCGCGCCGACCGAGGGGACTGTCCGCCCGTGGCGGGTCGTCGGGGGCCTGCCGTGGCTCGCCAGCGCGGCGCCCAGCGGTCTGCGGGAGGCGCCCAGCCCGGCCGGAATGATCCGCCGGGCGGGGTCGTTACACATGGTCGAGCCACGCACCCCCGGCACCCGCCCCCGCACCCCGCCTCTCCTTGGCGATCTTGCATTTATCGAGAAGATTTGTCGGGATTGTCCGTCGATAAGTGCAAGATCGTCGCGATCTTGAGCGGTCAACCCC
>NZ_JBHMIM010000126.1:0-4542 GCF_048060115.1 Micromonospora sp. LOL_023 | reverse complement strand
CAACTCGCCTCGTGTCCGGTTCTCAACACGGACAGAACCTCTCAAGCCGGAACAACGCCGGGGCCGTGGGTCTTCAGGGTGCTCTATCACCACGGCTTTACATTCGAAGCCAAGGCCAAGGTTTACTACGTGATCTGCCCCTGCAAGGCGCACTCGCGGCAGGCGCATCGCAGACCCAGCGACTCCAGAGACTACGGCGAACAGCTGCTGTCGTGGGCGCGGAAGCTTCGCTGTTGGCCAGAGAAGAGGGGCGGGATGTTGTCATGCGGGTCCGTATCACCTTGCGGGTTGCGGAACCCGACCGACGCGAGGTGCGAGTGCCTGCAAGCCGACTCCGTCAAGAAGCCAACCGCATCATGGAAGCCCTACTCGACGCCGAGGAAGATGGCAGGATCGCGAACCTCGCCACCGAGACGGACGCGACCGAAAACTCGATCACGGTCGAAGCAATCGTCCCGTCCTACGACGCAGAGGCGGCAGCTCAGTCACTCAAGTCACTCCTGGCACCCTTCGTTTCTACGGGGGCCGGCCGGTCAGCTGGTAGCGCGTTGACATACGAAATGATCGACTCCCGAGCAGAGGATTTGTAGTAGCGCGCACGCTATGCGGAGTCGCCGGACTGTGTGATGAGGCGTTTGACGGTGCTGGCGTGGGGGTCGCCGAGTTGATCGAGGATTTGGAATGCCTGCTGCCAGTAGTGTTGCGCGTCGTCTGGCCGGCCGGTGGCGTGGAAGGTATCGCCGAGAGCGGCTGAAGTCAGTCCTTCACTACGTCGGTCATCGAATCTGCGGAAGAGTGTCAGTGCCTGCTCGTGCTGTTGTCGGGCCTGGTCGAGTTGGCCAGCCTGCTGGTAAGCCAGTCCGAGGGGGTAGGAGGCCCAGGCAACGCTCCATTGGTCGTTGATGCCGTCCAGGATGGAGACCGCTTCCTGGTAGTGAGCGATGGCAGTGTCGAGGTGTCCTCGTGCGCGGTGGCAGTTGCCGAGGCTGAGTAGTGACATGCCCTCGCCTCGGGTGATTCCGAAGTTTCGGAAAACTTCCCGTGCCTGGCCGTACAGGTCAAGGGCTTCTTCGATGTTCCCAGATTCCTCGTGGATGAGACCTTGGCCACGGAGACAGAAGCCTTCTACCCAGTGGTCGTCAACGTCACGGCTCGCGTTGACACCCTGACGGTAGTAGTCGAGGGCGGTGTCACGCTGTTCCATCCGCCAGTAGGCATCGGCGAGGCAGCGAAGGTTGGCTGCCTCGCCGAGGCGCGATGCGGCGGATCGGGCGGCACGTAGGCCGGTCAGGTGCACGTCTCGCCAGTCAGCCCAGTACGACTTGAGTTCGAAGAATCCGTCGCTGACGACGGGCAGCTGCCAGGCAACGTCGTGGTCGCCCAGCTCGTCTGCCTGCCGGATGGTGTCGAGGATGTTCAGCCGCTCCCGCTCGAACCATGCCATCGCCTCAGCCACCGTGCCGGGAGAGGTGACCGGAATGTTGGTTTCGGCTGGGGGGAGGGCGATGGCGTGGGAGTAGGGAAGGATTACCTTGCGGCCTTCCTCAGCCGTCCACAGGTACCAGGTGTACCCGCGGCGTCGTGCTCGGCGTTGCTGCTCGGGTGATTCTTCGGCTTGCGCACGTTCGAGGGCGTATGCACGCAGAAGGTCGTGGAACAGGAATCGGTCGCGGGCAGGATTCTGGATGAGGTGCGCCGCGCTGAGCTGGTCAAGCAGGCTACGAGCTCGCGGGAGGCTGACACCGGCGATGGCTGCCGCTGCGGCGATGGAAATATCGGAGCCGGCATGCAGCCCGAGGAGGCGGAAGAACCGCGCCGCATCCTCGGGCAACGCCCGGTAAGACCAGGAGAACACCGTCCGGACATCGGAGAGTTCATCGTCGTCGACCGTCAGGGCGTCAAGCTGCTGGTCGACGAGCGCGAGGTCGGTCACGAACTCTGCGAGAGTGGCGTAGGGGGCGTTCGCGATGCGCTCCGCGATGATGCGCAGGGCAAGCGGGAGGTAGGCGCAGCGGCGGGCGAGTTCGGCGGCAGCCCCCGGTTCCGTGCTGACCCGGTCGCCGCCGACACTGTCGCGCAGCAGCGCGATCGCCTCTTCGGGAGACAGGACGTCCAGGGTCATCCGTGACGCTCCTTCCCGTGCGACCAGCCCGGAGAGCCGGCTACGGCTGGTGATGATGGCCATGCAGGTCGGTGTGGCGGGCAGCAGTGCCCGCACCTGGCCGACCGTGGAAACATTGTCCACCACGATCAAGACCCGTTTGCCGGCCAGTACGGACCGGTAGAGGGTGGCGCGTCCCTCGGTGTCGGTCGGGATCTGTTCGGCCGGTACGTGAAGTGCCCGGAGGAAGGCGTCCAAGGCTTGGCCGACAGCGAGGGCCGGGCCTGGCCCGTAGCCACGCATGTCGATGTAAAGATCGCCGTCGGCAAACCACTGTCGGACCCGGTGAGCCCAGTGCACGGCCAGCGCTGTCTTGCCTACCCCAGGAGCGCCCGCGATGGCCGCGACGGTCATAGCGGAACTACCCGTTGCGGTGGTTCCGTCAACGGTGGGTAGCGCCGCGTCCAGTCGGTTGAGGGTCTGCTCGCGGTTGACGAAGCGGGTTGGGTCCAGCGGCAGTTGGCGAGGTGGCGGTGGTGCAGGCGGTGTCGCGTGACCGAGCAGGTTGATGCCGCCGTACACCGTGCCGGCCTGAACGACCGCCTCAGCATCGCCTGACGATTCATTGCGCGCCGTGTGCACGCTGTCTCCTCACGGGCGCGAGCTGTAGGCCTATGGGGAGCTGGGTTGGAGGCGGTCTGCGTAGGTCCGGTATGGCATCGACGCCGAGACGGCGGCATCACGCCACAGGTTGGCCTGGACGATCCTGGCGGGATCGCTGATCAGCTCGCCGGAGACGAACTGTCCTTCCTCGTCGTAGTACATCGCTACGAGCTGCGAGGAGTCGAACAGCCAGTAGTCGTAGTGCGGCAGCGCAGCCGGCCAGTCGTTACCAGCGACCGCGATGAGGCGAACGTCCTCGCCGGCCTCGACCGTGTGTTCGTAGGCCCATCCGCATTCGAACCGGACGTAGTCCGACAGCGGCTCGGTGACAACATGGACCCGGTGCATCCGCTTGCCGGCTGACACCGCCGCCCGTACGGTGTCGCACCAGGCGGCGATCCCGGGGAACTCCCCGCGACTCTCGCCTGCCAAAAACCGAGTGAACTCATCCTGCTCGTATGACACGTCGTACCGTTGAAGCGTCTCCAGCCGGTACGCCGTGTAACGGAAGTCGCGGAACAGCTGGTTGAACTCGTCGTCATCCAGAGACGCGAACGATCGGGTCAACCTCGATCACCGCTGTCCGGACTCGCGGTAGCGCTCGATCGCGCCGAGAACCACGTCGGCAGAGATCCGAACCGCGCCCTCGCCAGGAAGGACGTTCTCCAGCTCGCCGAGGGTGTCGCCGTCGAGCAGGTGGCCCTGGATGACCAGCTCGCCGCTTTCCGCGAGGTAGACCGTCGGGCAACCGTTGCCACCCGACCCAGGATCCTTGTAGAGCTTGGTCAGCTTCACTGCGGTCTCCTTCGAAGCATGACGAACAGCTTGCGCCGTCGGTGAGCAGACTAGTGCTTAGCGTAGTGGCCGAACAAGTCTGTATCGTCTATCCGATTCTGCCGTCTCGGGCCCGCGCATCGTCGCCCGAGCCCAGGCGTCAAGGTGTCAGCAGGGCGGAACGATCCGGCCGGCTGTTCGCGACCCCAACGCCTCGAAGGCGGCTTCGGGCACCGACGTGCTCGGTTGGGAGCGCCGTGCTGGGCTGGGATCGGCAGTAGCATCGAGGTAGGCACATGGGCCGCGCCTGTCTCTGGATGACTTCCTGTCAGTCGGCGCTGGATGTTCGGAGGTGAGCGCCACCGTGGACCAGCTCATGGCTGCTGCTGCCACAACGCTTGTTGCGTGGACGACCACCGAGATCGCCCAGGGCGGCCGGTCGGCGGTGTCGGCGCTGATCGGCTTCCTGCGTGACCGATTTCGGCGAGCACCAGAGGAGCAAGCGGTCATTGAGGGCGTGCTTCTCGAGCCGTCACCGGACGCCGTTCACTCCCTCGCCGAACTGCTGGATCGAGAGGCGCTGCGCGACCCGGCGTTCGCCGCCGAGTTCCGGGCCCGATGGGAACAGACCCATGCCGCCGTAGTCCGGAGTGCGAACAGCGTCACGAACTCCATCTCGGGTGACGTCAGCGGACCTGCGGTGCAGGCACGCGACATACACGGAGGCATCTCCTTCGGTGGAGGTTCCGTGCAACCCTGATCCCAGAACACTTGCAAACGCCTGGTATGCCGTCATCCGGGCGCTGCAAAACGGCCGCTACTGTGCCTCCACGGCGGCAGCCGGCGCCGGTGCGGGGTAGCTATTCACCGGGGGCGGGTGAGTTTTCCGGCATTCCGGGCGGTGGCGTGACCTGCGGTGTCTTCTGGGTGTGTTGGTCGTTGCAAGGGGCATGGCCGTCGATCCGTTGCTGTGCTCGCGGGAGGAGCTGCTTGCCCTCGTCGCG
>NZ_JBHMIM010000125.1:0-4588 GCF_048060115.1 Micromonospora sp. LOL_023 | reverse complement strand
GAACCACCCGACAGCAGCCACACAACCGCAGGCCACACCCCAAGATCAACTTAAGCTACGCAGCATTGGGTGGGTACCGATCCGGTAGCGCCGGGCGAGCGAGGCAATGTGGTACGGATAGCTCCACTCGGCCCGACCGACAGGGTCCTCGACTGGGCGCATCAGATCAGCGATCAGCCAGGCCTCGTTGGCCGCTGACCGGATCTCGTCGCGCAGCCGCTGGACGTCGGTCTGTGGACCGGCAAAGACGTTCGGCAGGGTGCTGGCGGCCGTTGCGCGCATCTTGTGCCGGCCCTCCTGTACGACTTCCAGGAAGTCTTCAATTTCCGGTCTGACCATGTCGACCGGGACCGGAGTGTCCAACAGCTGGCTCGACGTCATCCGCAACGTGGTCGCGTCGTCCGGACGAGAGTTCAGCCATTCGGCGAGAACGTGCCCGTGGCCGTCGGAGG
This sequence comes from Micromonospora sp. LOL_023, assembly GCF_048060115.1. Classification (NCBI taxonomy): domain Bacteria; kingdom Bacillati; phylum Actinomycetota; class Actinomycetes; order Micromonosporales; family Micromonosporaceae; genus Micromonospora; species Micromonospora sp. LOL_023. The sequence continues at coordinate 4,136 of NZ_JBHMIM010000125.1, read as the reverse complement.
GCTGGAGCACGAACATCGCGGTAACCGCCTCGCCGAAATTGGCTGGCAGTAGACGCCAGTTGCCCGGCAATCCGACCAAGTCGCCGCCCTCGCAAAGGGTCAGGGACGTTGCTTTCGGTACCGACGTCGCGGAGACCAGGATCTCGGGGAGCGCCACCGCCGAGTCGGCGGTGTGCAGGTTCTGCGCGGTCAAGTGCGGCCAGCCACTCCCGCCGCTGTCCTCGCCGGTGAAACCCGGTTTGGCCGTTCGTTGGCGCGCGAAGCGCCCAAGGTGATCGAAATTCGCGTTGAGGGTGCGGACGAAGAAGTGGCTGAGCCGGATCTCATAGCCGATCCTGATCTTGCCGCGCTCGATCCAGGCGTCCGGATGCCCATCATCGTTCAGGTAGCCGTCCGGGTCACGGTGTAGCGGAAGGTTGACCACCTCGCTCAGCGCGGGATCGGGTTCAATCAGTCCACGGTTCTTCTGGATCTCCCCCTGCGGGTCCCGGGTCCGGAGCGTCCGACTCACGAAGGCGCTGAAAGACGCTGTGTCGGGCCAGTCCTGTCCACCGGCCTTCGCGGTCGCGCGCAGGACGCCAAGAGCTTTACTCCTGCTCTTCCAGGACGCCCCGATCAGCGGGCGCAGCACAGCCGCGAGGCCCTCCGCGCCTTTGGTGAGCTTGGAGTGGTTCCTCTCAGTGAGGTCGAACCGTACTCGCAGCGGGCGTTCGACGACCACACGCTGGTAGCCGAATTCCTCATTGGCGAGTACCCGGAGCCGGAGGTGGCGAGAATCTTGCGGATTGCGTGAGACAGAGAGCGCATCGCGGTAGGCAGCAACGATGAGATCGACCTGATCAGCAGCAACGTACTTCCGCTTGTCGCCCCATGACCTTCGCATCCGCTGCCACTCGTCGCGAGCGTTGAGTAGGATGACCCGTCCTTGCAGCTCCCGTTCCTTGCGGTTGGTGAGCACCCAGACATAGGTGGAAATGCGGGTGTTGGGGAACAGCTGATCGGGCAGCGCGACGACTCCTTCGAGCAGGTCATTCTCCAGGATCCAGCGCCGAATATCCGACTCACCAGATCCGGCAGCGCCGGTGTGCAGGGGAGATCCGTTAAAGAGGACCGCGATCCGGCTACCGCCGCCGTCCAGTGGTTTCATCTTCGCGAGCATGTGTTGCAGGAACAGCAAGGATGAGTCGTTAGTTCGCGGCAAGCCCGCTCCGAACCGCCCGGCGTGGCCATGCCGGGCCTCGTTCTGGACGAACTGCTCGACCCTCTTCCACTCGACACCCATCGGCGGCACGGCGATGAGATAGTCAAACTGGGCCGCCGAAAAGTGGTCCTGGCTCAGCGTGTCTCCGAGCACGATGTGGTGGGGATTCATGTTCTTCATGAGCATCGTGGATCGGCAAATCGCGTACGTCTGCCGGTTGAGCTCCTGCCCGTACGCCTCGACGGTGGCGAACGGATTGCGTTCCCTGATCTGCCGGGTCGCCTCGAGAAGAGTTCCGCCGGTGCCGCAGACTGGGTCGTAAACGGTCAGCCCGCCGGTCTCGCGGTCCGAAGCCAGCAGCAAGGCAGCCATGAGCCTTTCGACGTCCGTCGGAGTGTTGTACTCTCCAGCAATCTCGCTACTGAGTTCGGCCACGGTCCGAACGAGTTCCTCGAAGATCTCACCCATCTGGCGGTCACTTACTGTCCGAGGCCCCAGATCGATCTGGGCGAACCGCTCCACCACTCGGACCAGTAACCCGGACTCCCGCAGCAGGGTCACCTGCAGGCCGAAGTCGAATGCAGCCAGCAAGTCGGCCACTACAGCCGAGAAACCCTGGAGATAGGTGTCCGGGTTGGTGGCCAACGCCCCGAAGGTCAGCGGGCCGGTGTGGTAGAACGGCAGCCCTGTGACTGCGCACAACGTGGCGTCACGATCCGTCGCTCCTTCCGCACCAAGTTGGTCGAGGCGGGAGAGAACGTCGGCCTTCGTGGGCTCCAGCAACGAGTCCACGCGACGCAGCACCGTCATTGGAAGGATCACAGCGCCGTAGTCGGACTGCTTGTAGTCACCGCGCAGCAGGTCGGCAACGGACCAAACCAGACCAGACCAGTCCCTGGCGTCGCTCGTCATAGACTCCCCCGCTGTCCCCACCAGCGACCACGTCGATCATTGCAATCCACTGCTTCTCCGGTCATTTGGGCACGGAAGCGACCACCATGGCGACGCCCTGGTCGCGGGCGTGGACAAGATCCTGGCCGTCGTGGAAACCCCACCGTCCAAGGCTACCGGGCATAACTCGCCGCACCTCCTGCCACAATCTGGTGTACGCAGACCATCAAGTCGGGACCTGGCATGAGTCGCCGCATGACGGCAGCCAGCCGTGGCGCATCTTGTTGCTGAGCTGTACGCCTGCCACCTCTGACTCGCATGTAGAGGTGGCAGGCGTCGAGCTTCGCAGCGCCGCCAAGGCAGGAGGGTGTTTCAGGCTAGGCGCCAGAGTTGGAAGGTGGGGCCGGCGGCCGGCAGGGTCAGGGTGCCGTCGGCGGCCGGGCGCAGCGGGGGTGCGCCACCGTACAGGTTGGCGAGTGCCGGAGCAGCAGCGGACGGCGGGGCTACCAGACCGGTCAGGCGCACCGGAGCACCCGACGCCCGCCGGGCCAACGCCAACACCGACCCGGACGGCGACTCCCGCAGATAGACCAGGGCGTCGTCATCGGCGTACACCCAACGAAGCCCACCGTGCCGCAGCTCCGGCACCTCCCGACGCAACGCCACCAACGCCCGATACACCCCGAACGTCGCCCCATCCCACGAGCCCGGCCGATCCCACGGCATCGGCGTCCGCGAACCCTCCCCGTTCTCCCCCCGCAACCCCAACTCGTCCCCGGCGAACACCATCGGCGTCCCCGGCAACGTGAACTGCAACCCGGCCGCCACCTCCTGCCGGGCCGCGTCCCCCACCACCGTCCGGATCCGGGCCGAATCATGCGAGCCGAGCAGCTGCCACGAATGCACCAGCGACCGCCACGACACCAACGCCCCGAACGCCCGCATCGTCGCCAACGCCGCCGACCCGGACCGGGCCGGCACCCCACCCGGTACGCCGAGGAAGTCCGGCAACTCCAACGTCGGTGACCGCAGCCAGCTCCACACCGGCCGGGTGAACCCGGCATAGTTCATCGTGCCGTGCCAACCGTCGGCGTCCAGGTCACGGGTGAAGTCGTGCCCGTGCTCGGCGACGATCAGCCCGTCCGGCCGGGTGTCGGCGACCGCCCGGCGCAGCAACGCTGCCACCTCCAGGGTGAGCGCGTCGGCCCCGCGCCGGCCGGTCATCAGAGTCCCTTTCGCGGACACTTCGACCTGCAGGCCGGGGAGGAAGGGAGCTCTTGCGGAGCGGGGCAGGGAGAGCCAATCGGTCCTGGCAGCTGATCGGCGTCCATCCACACGCCACCCCACGGCTCACGACCGCATCGCTAGACTGTGGATTGTGTCCAGGACCGTGAAGCGGGCGTTCCGGTACCGCTTTTATCCCACCCCGGAGCAGGCCGCCGAGCTCGCCCGGACGTTTGGCTGTGTCCGGCTGGTCTACAACATGGCCCTGGCCGCCCGCACCGAGGCGTGGACCCTGCGTCGGGAACGGGTCGCCTACAACGCCACCTCGGCGTTGCTGACCGGGTGGAAGAAGACCGACGAACTCGCGTTCCTCAATGAGGTGTCGTCGGTGCCGTTGCAGCAGGCGCTGCGGCACCTGCAGGTCGCGTTCACCAACTTCTGGGCGAAACGCGCCCGGTACCCGACGTTCAAGTCGAGGAAGAGGTCGCGCCGGTCGGCGGAATACACCAGCAGCGCGTTCCGGTGGCGCGATGGCCGGCTGACCCTGGCGAAGATGTCCGATCCGTTGGACATCGTGTGGTCGCGGCCGTTGCCCGTCGGTGCGGTGCCGTCGACGGTGACGGTGTCGCAGGACGCAGCGGGTCGCTGGTTCGTGTCCCTGCTCTGCGACGACGTGATCGAGCCGGCACCGGCCTCTGAGGGGCCTCGCGTTTTCCGGACAGTGGTTCGGCCGGTTCTTTCACGCCGCAATTTGAAGGTTCTCGAACTCTGCGTGGACTTCCCGGGGAGGTCGGTAGCCCACCGCCGAATGCAGACGCTG
>NZ_JBHMIM010000124.1:0-4789 GCF_048060115.1 Micromonospora sp. LOL_023 | reverse complement strand
CAGATCTCGTGACCGCCCATCCGGAGAAAAGCTGTCCGCCTGCCCGGATGCCCCACGTCCGCCCACCCGGCCAACCAACTGACCGTTGACACGCGGTCCCGGCAGTACACGATCTTTGTTTTCTCGGGGTGCAGTTGCAGCCCGACCTGCTGGAGCCGTTGCGCCAGGGCGTCGCGCTGTCGGGGTACGGCCTGGAGTGCAGAGCTATGTACAGCTGATCTGGCTCTTTCGCTGATCTTGTGACGTCGGCTCACGCCTGGAGCAGGATACGTTTGCGGAGCAGGTCAAAGTTCGCGCGGCCGTAGCCGAGGCGTTTGACCAGTTTGGCTCTGGTGTTTTGTCCTTCGACCTGGCCGGAGCTCCAGGTGGTGGAGAGTCCGGCCAGGACGGCGTCGTAGTCGGTTCGAAGCCCGTCGGCGAACTGCCGCAGGTGGGGTAGGTCGTCGGCGCGGGCGTCGTTGATCCAGGCGTCCAGGTCTTCGCGGCCGGTGAGATTGGCCAGCATCTTGGCGAAGGCCAGCACGTGGGCGCCGATGGCGGCCAGGTGCGGGCATGCCGTCTGGACGTCGTGCAGGTTGCGTTCCTGTTCGGGTGGGAGCCGGTCGGGATGTGTCAGCAGCATCGTCGCCGCGGAACGGGGAGCCGGGATCGGGCGCGGCGGGGGCGGGGTGGTCACGCCGCGTTTGAGCAGGTGCACGTAGAGGTTGACCGTGCTGGCGCTGCCGGTGTAGCCCCGTTCCCGGACCTCTCGGTACAGCTGCACGGCGTTGCGCTGCCCCTCGGTGAACCGCTTGTAGAGGTAGGGCTTGAACGCGTCGAGTACGGAGCGGCGGTGGATCGTCGGCGCGAGGAGTTCGTCGAGGCTCTCGGCGCGGGCGTAGCGGCGCACCGCGTAGTGGTCCAGCTCCAGGTCGCGGCTGATGCCGCGTAGCGAACGGCCCGCAGCGACCAGCTCCTGAACAGTCCGGTAGCGCTCGGTAGTGCGGGCTGCCAGCGCGCGAGGCCGGCCACGGACGTCGAGGTGCGCGTCTGGCAGCGACGGTGGCGGAGCCTCCGTCGCTGGCCGGGCTGGCGCGAACGCTATCTTGATGCAGCTGTGGTGCGCGGCGACGGTCTTGTCGACCGCCTCACAAGTTGTTCCACAGAGCACTGGTGGGCCGCTGGCGAGGTGCCCGCAGGGGTTGCGGGTCCTTTTCCGGCGGCCCCCAGTCCGAACGACGCATGCGACTTTCACCGCACGTCGCTCTCCGGTGACTACTACGTGAGTTGCGGGGTTGGTTGCCCGGTGTGGATCGCTTCGTGGCATGAGGGGCAGACCACGAGGGTCTTGCGCCGCCGTCGTGCCATCTACTGAGCCCACGCGGGTTGTGGCTGTCCCGGCCGGTGCAGGTCCGTCAGGCGGCGGACGTGGTGCACCGAGATGCCGTCGGTGTCGCGGCAGATTTCGCATCGGTTCGCCAGCAGCCGGGTGACCAGCTCCTTGTGGCGGATGATGCCCGGGACCGGGAGACGGTCGCCGAGGACCGCGTCCCGCTGCCGCCGGAGGGGAATTCCGCCGAACCGTGCGACCAGCGGTTTCCTGCCGCCGCGTTCGATCCTGGCTTCCAGGCAGCGACGAGGCCCGTGCGGAGTGTCGATGGTGGTCTTGTACTTGCGGGCCATCTTCGACACCGACGAGCGGTGCTTGTTGGCCAGGGTCTTCAGCAGCGAGGTCTCCATGACCCAGTGCAGCCGGTAGAGTCGAGCGACGTTACCGGCCAGCAGGTAGTACTGGACGATGCCCCGGTATTCGGCTGCGTACGTGTTGACGATGGTGTGGTCGTCGTCGTTGATCAGCCGGGCCCGGCGCTCGGGTTTGCCGCGCGCCAGGTAGGGGGCACTCTTGGCCTTGATCACCGCCGGTGGGACACGCAGGCCGACGACACCGTTGGCGCTGCGACGGCCCCGGGTGACCTTGCGGTCGTTGTGGTGCACGGTGATCTCGTAGCCGAGGAATCTCGCCGCCTGAGTGCGGGCGTGCGTGATCAGGGTCTTCTCCTGCGACAGTTCCAGCTTGAGATCGTCACGCAGGAACGCCGCGAGGCGGGCCTTGATCTGTTCGGCTTCGGCCTTGGGTCCGGCGAACCCGAGCAGGGTGTCGTCGGCGTACCGGGCGTAGTGCAACCGGCGGAAGCCCGGATCGCGGGGATCTCCGCTGGGCATCCCGCGCAGTTGTTGACGCAGCTTGCGCGCCGTGGCGCGGTCACCACGCCGGTGTGCCCGGTCTCGCGCGGCGCGCACCCTGGCATAGGCGGTGTCCTGCTTGCGGATCCGCCCTCGGGTGTACTCCGGAATCAGAACGGTTTCCACGAACTCGTCCAACCGGTGCAGGTAGATGTTGGAGAGCACGGGCGAGACGACTCCGCCTTGCGGGACCCCGCTCAGCGTCGCGTTCCAGACCCAGTCCTCCAGGTATCCGGCTTGGAGCATGTTCCGCATCAGCCGCAGGAACCGGTTGTCGTGGATGCGCTCGGCCATCGTGTCGAGCATGAGCTGATGGTCGAAACTGCCGAAGCAGTCGGAGACGTCACCCTCGATGAACCAGGTCGTCCCGGTCCAGGTGTTGGCTATCTCCCGCAACGCGGTGTGACAGCCCCGTCCGGGACGGAAACCGTGTGAGCGGTCGGAGAAGGTCGGCTCGTAACACGCCTCCAACAGCAGGCGCACCACCTCGCCGACCAGCTTGTCCGACCACGGCGGCAGCCCGAGCGGCCTCAGTTTGCCGCTCTTCTTCGGGATGTAGATCCGTTTGGCTGGGCTGAACCGGTAGCGCTCGTGGCGCAGCGCATCGATGATCCGCTCGATCTTGCCCAGCGGCATGCCGTCCACGGTCTCCCCGGTGACCCCGGGCGTCATCGCCCCCTTGTTGGCGTAGATGCGCCCGTAGGCCAGCAGATACAACTGCGGGTTGAACAACTGTCGATACAGTTCCTCACACGGCAGGCCACGCCTGCCGCGCTCACGCAGGACACCCAGCACCGTTTCGGCGCTCTGCATTACGCATACCTCCCGATCTCAAGGTGTCCGATCACCTGGTCCCCTTCGCCCTGTGGGCGGCTCTCCCGCCCTCCCCGGCCGGTCGTGACTCCGGCGACTACTACGGGACCTCCGTCGCCGTAGGACTCGCGTCCCGTAGGCGATCCCATGTTCGTCCTGGCCGTACGTGTCAGCGCGACGTAGGCGCCCCACTCATCCCCTTAAATACCCTCACTGGGCATCGCTCCGCGTTCCAGAGGTTGCCCCGGCCATGGCATCAAGCCAGAGCAGAACGCGGCGTCGGCTTCGGGCGTCGATTTCCGACGGATGCGACCATCCATCCGCTGGGAATTGGGGTTCAAGCAATCCAGCCTTCGCCATATCACGCGGGTTCCACGACGCATCGCCTCCAACGCCTGAGCACGGCCGCCGCTTCAATGGCATGCTGTTGTCCCCTTCACCTTTCGGATCCAGGTCAGCCATCGAACCCAAGGACCTCCCTCCGAGTCCCTCCCGACTTCGTCGGGGATACAACCAGGCGCCTCATGGCGCACTGCCACCGGTCCGCCACCTGCACGGCCTGGGGAGCGCCGGCTCGGGCGGCTTCGGCATATGCCCGACCGCGGTCCCGGCACACGACCACGATATCGGGATGTTCTGCCAGCCAGGCGGTGACCGGGCCGGCTTCCCGGCCCTCGAGTACCTCGATCGGGCGGCGGGTGTCCAGGTCCACGATGATCGTGGCGTAGACATGACGGCGGCGCAGCGCGAAGTCGTCGACACCGACGACTCTCACGTCACCGACCGGCGGCTCCGGCTGAGCACGGACCAGCCGCAGCAGGGTGTCCTTGGCGATTGGCAGGCAGAGCCGTCGAGCCAGTCGAGCCGCCGGCCGGGCCGCGAGCGCGACCGCGATCTGAACGAGTTGTTGCTGCAGCAGCGGAGTACGCCGTCCGTGCGGATGAGTCAAACCCGGTACCTGCTCGGCGAACGTCACCGCCGGGCACGCCTGCGACACGCACTTGAACCGTCGCACCAACAGGTCTATCACCACGGCGCAGCCGCCGAGCGCGGCATCGGCCAGCTGACGCCGATACGTGCCATGCGTACGCGCCGAGGCGTTGCCGCATCGTGGGCATCGGCTTACCCGCGTTCGCGGCCGCGCCTTCAACACGATCATCCCAGACGATCGCTCGGCCCCTTCGACGACGACGCCGGACAGGTGCGGGAGCAGCTCGAGCAGTGTGGACAGCATTGCGATGATCTTGGCGATCACCGGATGCCGTCACAAGATCAGCGACAGAGCCGCTGATCTTGCAGAGGTGCGCACCGTTTGTCCGTCGTCTGCGGGTGACTGGGGGTGAGGCTTCCCGGGTCGTGATCGGACCGGCGTGGGACGGCTGGCGGTGAGTGCGTTGGATGAGCAGCGGTGGCTGGACGTGCGTCGGTTCCGGGCGCTGCACGAGGCTGGTGCGAGTGTCTCGGAGATCGCCCGTGAGACGGGTCTGAACTGGCGGACGGTGAAGAAGTACCTGGCTGCTGGCGGCGGCGAGGTGGTGCCGCCAGTTCGGGCGCGGCCGGCTCGTGGGCAGCTGATCGATGTGTTCGCGCATGTGGTCGATGCGTGGTTGCGGGCGGAGTTGCTGCTCAAGGGCACGGTGAGCCATGAACGCCTGGTCGAGCGCCCGGCAACACGCCGCCGGGGCCGGTAGACCCGCGAACTCCCGCACCGCGCCGCCACGGCTGGTCGAAGGCGCCGGCGTGCACGGCTGGA